>NZ_JBYTEO010000060.1:0-40200 GCF_058791355.1 Pseudomonas sp. EB271-G4-1 | reverse complement strand
CTCGCGAAGAGGCCCTGACAGTCGACATTGATGGTGAATGTCAGACCGCTTTCGCGAGCAGGCTCGCTCCCACATTGACCGAGTAAGGCTAACGATATGCCCACTGCCCTTTACCGCTTCATCCTCGCCATCGCACTTCTGTTGCCGATGGCCACTTTCGCGGGCGATGCCGAAGACTTCGTCGTCGCCAACCCCATGCAACAGGCAAAACTGCTGGAAGCCTGGGCCGCGCAGCCCGATCCGGTGCGTATCGAGTTGATCCACGCCCTGCAACAAGGGGTGTTGACCATCGATGGTCAACCGAAAACATTGCGTCTGAATAACCGCCTGCGGGGTCTGATCGACACCGCCCTTGCCAGCCATCAATTGCTCGCCGCCGATGCCAAAACTCGTCTGGTTGCCGCACAGCAATTGCAGAAAAGCGCCAAACCCGCGCAGCTGAAATTCCTCGACCAGCAACTCGTTGGCGAAAAAGATGAAGGCGTTCACGCCGCACTTAGCCTGGCGCTGGCCAACCTGCAACTGGTGGACACCGACCCGACGGTGCGCCTCGCGGCCGTAAGACTGCTCGGCGAAACCGGCGACCCATTGGCCCGCACCCGCCTCGAAGGATTGCTTGAGTCCGGCGTCGAAACCGATGCCAACGTGCGCACCGCTGCTGAAACCAGCCTCGCCCAGGTCAAGCGCAAACTGCTGATTGGCGAACTGCTGGGCCAGGCGTTCAGCGGCATGTCCCTGGGCTCGATCCTGTTGCTCGCCGCGCTCGGCCTGGCGATCACCTTCGGCCTGCTGGGTGTGATCAATATGGCCCACGGCGAAATGCTGATGCTTGGCGCCTACTCGACCTACGTCGTGCAGTTGATGTTCCAACGTTACGCACCGCAGGCCATCGAGTTCTATCCGCTGATCGCGCTGCCGGTGGCGTTCTTCGTCACCGCCGCCATCGGCATGGCGCTGGAGCGCACGGTCATTCGCCACCTCTACGGCCGCCCGCTGGAAACCCTGCTCGCCACCTGGGGCATCAGCCTGATGCTGATCCAGTTGGTGCGCCTGGTGTTCGGCGCGCAAAACGTCGAGGTGGCCAACCCGGCGTGGTTATCCGGCGGGATTCAAGTGCTGCCCAATCTTGTGCTGCCGTACAACCGAATCGTGATCATCGCGTTCGCGTTGTTTGTGGTGGTACTCACCTGGCTGCTGCTGAACAAGACGCGCCTGGGTTTGAACGTGCGTGCGGTCACCCAGAATCGCAACATGGCGGCCTGCTGCGGTGTGCCCACCGGGCGCGTGGACATGCTCGCCTTCGGCCTCGGCTCGGGCATTGCCGGACTCGGCGGCGTGGCGCTGAGCCAGATCGGCAACGTCGGCCCGGACCTCGGCCAAAGCTACATCATCGACTCGTTCCTGGTGGTGGTGCTCGGCGGTGTCGGGCAACTGGCAGGCAGCGTGTTGGCCGCGTTCGGCCTGGGGATCGCCAACAAGATTCTTGAACCGCAAATCGGTGCCGTGCTCGGCAAGATCCTCATCCTCGCGCTGATCATTCTGTTCATCCAGAAACGTCCGCAAGGCCTCTTCGCACTGAAAGGACGGGTGATCGACTGATGAACCAGCCCCTGATGCTCACTGCCAGCCAAAAGGCCGGTCCCAGAGTCACGATTGCCGTCGGTGCGGTAATCCTTGTTTTACTGCTGGCGTTGCCATTGCTGTCGTTGTTGTCGCCGGACAGCGTCTTCCATGTCTCGGCCTACACACTGACGTTGGTTGGCAAGATTCTTTGCTACGCCATCGTCGCCCTCGCACTCGATCTGGTCTGGGGTTATGCCGGCCTGTTGTCCCTCGGCCATGGCCTGTTCTTCGCCCTTGGCGGTTACGCCATGGGCATGTACCTGATGCGCCAGGCCTCGGGCGATGGCTTGCCGGCCTTCATGACGTTCCTGTCGTGGTCCGAATTGCCCTGGTACTGGACCGGCACCGAAAGCTTCCTCTGGGCCATGTGCCTGGTGGTGTTGGCCCCGGGATTGCTGGCGTTGGTGTTCGGTTTCTTCGCCTTTCGCTCGCGAATCAAGGGCGTGTATTTCTCGATCATGACCCAGGCCCTGACCTTCGCCGGCATGCTCCTGTTTTTCCGCAACGAAACCGGTTTTGGCGGCAACAACGGCTTCACCAACTTCCGCACCATTCTTGGCTTTGGCATCACGGAACCTGGCACCCGTGCGGTGCTGTTTTTCGCCACGGTGCTGTTGCTGGTGGCGAGCCTGTACATCGGTTGGCGCCTGGCGCAGAGCAAGTTTGGCCGAGTGCTGACCGCACTGCGCGACGCGGAAAATCGCTTGATGTTCTGCGGCTACGACCCACGTGGGTTCAAGTTGTTCGTATGGGTGTTGAGCGCGGTGTTGTGCGGCCTCGCCGGTGCGTTGTACGTGCCGCAGGTGGGCATCATCAACCCGAGTGAAATGTCGCCGACCAACTCGATCGAAGCGGCGGTCTGGGTAGCCCTCGGCGGTCGCGGCACCTTGATCGGCCCCTTGCTGGGCGCGGGCGTGGTCAATGGCATGAAGAGCTGGTTCACCGTGGCCTTCCCGGAATACTGGCTGTTTTTCCTTGGCGCGCTGTTCATCATCGTCACCCTGTATCTGCCCAATGGCGTGATCGGTTTGCTGAAGAAAAGAGGTGAACAATGAGAGTCACTGCAACGGCTGAGTTCATGCTCGAACCGGCGTTTTTTCCGCCCTTGGAACCCAACAGGGACGCGGGCAGCAGCCGTGATGCCATTGGCCTCGGCCAACGTGCCGGAAAAGGCCTGAACACCCGCCACGGCACCATCCTGACCCTGGAAGACATCAGCGTAAGCTTCGATGGCTTCAAGGCGTTGAACAACTTGAACCTGTACATCGGGGTCGGCGAGTTGCGCTGCATCATCGGCCCCAACGGCGCAGGCAAGACCACGCTCATGGACGTGATCACCGGCAAGACCCGCCCCACCCACGGCAAGGCCTGGTTCGGCGAAACCCTGGACCTGACGCAAATGAGTGAAGTGCAGATTGCCCAGGCCGGCATCGGCCGAAAGTTCCAGAAACCGACCGTGTTCGAAGCCTTGAGTGTGTTCGAGAACCTGGAGCTGGCGCAGAAAACCGATAAATCGGTGTGGGTCAGCCTGCGGGCGCGCTTGAGCGGTGAGCAGAAAGACCGTATCGCCGAGGTGCTCGACACCATTCGCCTGACCGCGTCGGTCAATCGCCCCGCCGGTTTGCTGTCCCACGGCCAGAAGCAGTTCCTGGAAATCGGCATGTTGTTGATGCAAGACCCGCAATTGCTGCTGCTCGACGAGCCGGTGGCCGGCATGACCGACGCCGAAACCGAATTCACCGCCGAACTCTTCAAGACCCTGGCCGGCAAGCATTCGCTGATGGTGGTGGAACACGACATGGGCTTCGTCGGCTCGATCGCCGACCACGTCACCGTGTTGCACCAGGGCAGCGTGCTGGCCGAAGGGTCGCTGGAGCAGGTGCAGGACAATGAGCGGGTAATTGAGGTCTACCTCGGTCGCTAGACCTGATCGTTCCCACGCTCCGCGTGGGAATGCCGCCCGGGACGCTCCGCGTCCCACTGACAATGCAGGGCTCAATTCCTGCGCTAGGGTGACGCGAAGCGTCACGGTATGCATTCCCACGCAGAGCGTGGGAACGATCACCGGGAGAATTCGAACATGCTGCAAGTCGACAAGCTGCACCAGTACTACGGCGGTAGCCACATCCTGCGCGGCCTGACGTTTGACGTGAAGGTCGGTGAAGTCACCTGCCTGCTCGGCCGTAACGGCGTGGGCAAGACTACCCTGCTCAAATGCCTGATGGGGTTGTTGCCGGCCAAGGAAGGCGCGGTCAATTGGGAGGGTAAGCCGATCACCACGTTCAAGCCGCACCAGCGGGTGCATGCCGGCATCGCCTACGTACCGCAGGGCCGGGAAATCTTCGGCCGCCTGACCGTGGAGGAAAACCTGCTGATGGGTTTGTCGCGATTCCCAGGCTCCGAGGCGAAGGAGGTCCCGGCGTTCATCTACGAGCTGTTTCCGGTGTTGCTGCAAATGAAGCAACGACGCGGCGGTGATTTGTCCGGTGGCCAACAGCAGCAGCTTGCAATCGGGAGAGCCCTGGCCAGCCGTCCGCGGCTGCTGATCCTCGACGAACCCACTGAAGGCATCCAGCCGTCGGTGATCAAGGAGATTGGCGCTGTGATCAAGAAACTCGCGGCGCGCGGCGACATGGCGATTCTGCTGGTAGAGCAGTTCTACGATTTCGCGGCCGAATTGGCCGATCACTACCTGGTGATGTCCCGTGGCGAGATCGTGCAGCAGGGCCGTGGAGAAAACATGGAAGCCGAGGGTGTACGCGGCCTGGTTACGATCTAATCTGTGGCGTCTCGACGATAATCAGAAAATATGAATTTACCTCTTCCTGCTGCCCTGTTTACCCCGAGCTGGCATGCCGAGCTGGAGCTGGGCTATGCCCGATTCGGCGACAACACGCGTCCGGTCCATAGACGGCACAAAGGCCCGCTGCGCGTGCAGAAGCACCTGTATGCAGAAGGCCCCGAGGTGTGCCAGCACATCATTGTGCATCCGCCGGGCGGGATTGCCGGTGGAGACCGGCTGGACATCAGTGCCAGCGTCGGCCACGCGGCGTGGGCACAGATCACCAGTCCCGGCGCCGCCAAGTGGTATCGCGCAGCAGCGCCGGCGTATCAGAAACTCGACCTGAAAGTGGCCCAAGGGGCGACACTGGAGTGGCTGCCGCAAGAGACGATCATCTTCAGCGATGCCCGCGCCGAGCTCAGCACATCCATTGATCTGCAAGGCGATGCCCGGCTGTTCTACTGGGACGTGGTGGCGCTGGGTCGCCCGGCCAGTGGTGAGCGCTTCGATCTCGGTCATTTCCAGGCACAACTGGATATCCGCCGCGACGGCGAGTTGCTCTGGCATGAACGCCAGCGCATCGTTGGCGGTGACGGGTTGCTCGATTCGCCGATTGGCTTGGACGGGCAACCGGTCTTCGCCACGTTACTGGTGACTGGCGAGATTGATAGCCAATTGCTGGAGCAGTGCCGTTCGCTGCCCAATGACGTGCGCGGGGATTTGACTCAGTTGCCAGGGTTGCTCGTAGCCCGCTGCCTGGCCAGCGAGGCGCTGTTGGCGCGCGGCTGGTTGATTGAATTATGGCGGTTGCTCAGGCCTGCGTTGCTTGGCCGCGAAGCCGTGCCACCGAGAATATGGAGCACCTGAACAGCGCTCCTGCAAAAACCTTTTTAACTGCCGAAACTGGATGTCTACGATGGACCTGACCCCACGTGAAAAAGACAAGCTGCTGATCTTCACCGCCGGCCTCGTCGCCGAGCGGCGTTTGGCCCGCGGTGTGAAACTCAACTACCCGGAAGCCATGGCCTACATCTCCGCCGCGTTGCTCGAAGGCGCCCGCGACGGCCAGACCGTGGCCGAGCTGATGCACTACGGCACCACCCTGCTCAGCCGCGAACAAGTGATGGAAGGCATCCCGGAAATGATCCCGGAGATCCAGGTCGAAGCGACCTTTCCCGACGGCACCAAACTGGTCACCGTCCATCAACCGATCGCCTGAGGCTTCGCCATGACCTACACGATTCGCGATGCCGTGCATGCCGACCTGCCGGCAATCCGTGATATCTACAACGATGCCGTGCTCAACACCACGGCGATCTGGAACGAACAGGCGGTCGACCTCGGCAACCGCCAGGCCTGGTTCAGCGCCCGGCAATCCCAGGGGTATCCGATCCTGGTGATCGTCGACAGCGAGAACAACGTGTTGGGCTACGCTTCGTTTGGTGACTGGCGACCGTTCGATGGTTTCCGACATACCGTCGAGCATTCGGTCTACGTGCGTAGTGACCAGCGCGGCAACGGCCTTGGGCCGCAACTGATGGATGCCCTGGTCGAGCGCGCCAGGGCCTGCGGCAAACACGTGATGGTCGCGGCCATCGAAAGCGGCAACGCCGCCTCGATTCGCCTGCATGAGCGCATCGGATTCGTGACCACCGGGCAGATGCCTCAGGTAGGCACCAAGTTCGGTCGCTGGCTGGACCTGACCTTCATGCAACTGACCCTCAATCCTGGCGCGCAGCCTCCGGCCGCCAGCAAGGAGTGATACCCGATGAACCCCGCTCAACTGCGACGCGTCAACGTTGAAAGCTTTGCGCACTATCGCCAGGGATTGATTGACCTGCTGCTCGACGCCGTCGGATATGGCGCCAGCGTCGGCTTCATGGCCAACCTCGATGCTACGCAGGCCCGCGCGTATTTCGATGAAGTTCAGGAGAACCTGAACAAGGGCAACGTGTTGTTGTGGGTAGTGGTCAAGGACGAACAAGTGCAGGCCAGCGTACAGTTGACCCTATGCCAGAAGGCCAATGGCCTGAACCGCGCCGAGGTGCAGAAATTGCTGGTGCGCGAGCATGCGCGTCGTCGAGGCCTGGGCCAGCAATTGATGACGGCTGTGGAACAGGCTGCCCTGCAACACAAACGCGGCATGCTCTACCTCGATACCGAGGCTGGTTCCCCGGCTGAAGACTTCTACAAGGCATTGGGCTACACCCGCGCCGGTGAAATCCCCGACTACGCCTGCGACCCGAGCGGCTGCTACAAACCCACCGCCCTCTACTACAAGATTCTCCAGGGAGCCCATTGATGATTCCCGGTCAATATCAGATCCAGCCCGGCGATATCGAACTCAACGTTGGCCGCCGCACAATCAGTTTGAAGGTGGCCAACAGCGGCGACCGGCCGATCCAGGTCGGTTCGCACTACCATTTTTTCGAAACCAACGATGCCCTGACCTTCGACCGCGCCGCCAGTCGCGGCATGCGCCTGAACATCCCCGCCGGCACCGCCGTGCGTTTCGAACCGGGGCAGAGCCGCGAGGTCGAGCTTGTCGACCTGGCCGGGCACCGCCGGGTGTTCGGCTTTGCCGGACGGATCATGGGGAACCTCGACTGACTGCTCGTTCCCACGGTCCCCGTGGGAATGCATCCCGTGACGCTCCGCGTCACATAACGGCGGACGCAGCGCGTCCATGGCGGCATTCCCACGCAGAGCGTGGGAACGATGAATTTGTGCAAGGAACTGTGATGAAAATTTCCCGTCAAGCCTACGCCGACATGTACGGCCCCACTGTCGGCGACAAGGTTCGCCTGGCCGACACCGAGCTGTGGATCGAAGTGGAAAAGGACTTCACCACTTACGGCGAAGAGGTGAAATTCGGTGGCGGCAAAGTGATCCGCGATGGTCAAGGCCAGAGCCAGCTGCTCGCCGCCGAGGTCGTCGACACCCTGATCACCAATGCGCTGATCATCGACCACTGGGGCATCGTCAAGGCCGATGTCGGCCTCAAGGACGGTCGCATTGCAGCCATCGGCAAGGCCGGCAACCCGGACGTGCAACCCAACGTGACTATCGCCATCGGTGCCAGCACCGAAGTCATTGCCGGTGAAGGCATGATCCTTACCGCTGGCGGCATCGACACCCACATCCACTTCATCTGCCCGCAGCAGATAGAAGAAGCGCTGATGAGCGGTGTCACCACCATGATCGGCGGCGGCACCGGGCCGGCCACCGGCACCAATGCCACGACCTGCACTTCCGGGCCATGGCACCTGGCGCGCATGCTCCAGGCCGCCGACGCCTTCCCGATGAACATCGGCTTGACCGGCAAGGGCAACGCCAGCCTGCCCGAGCCGTTGATCGAACAGGTCAAGGCCGGCGCCATTGGCCTCAAGCTCCACGAAGACTGGGGCACCACCCCGGCGAGCATCGACAACTGCCTCACCGTCGCCGACCAGTACGACGTACAAGTGGCCATTCACACCGACACCCTCAACGAATCGGGCTTCGTCGAAACCACCCTGGCCGCCTTTAAGGGCCGCACCATCCACACCTACCACACCGAGGGTGCGGGTGGCGGTCATGCCCCGGACATCATCAAGGCCTGCGGCTCCGCCAACGTGTTGCCGAGTTCGACCAACCCGACCCGACCGTTCACCCGAAACACCATCGACGAACACCTCGACATGTTGATGGTCTGCCACCATCTGGACCCAAGCATTGCCGAAGACGTAGCCTTCGCCGAAAGCCGAATCCGCCGCGAAACCATCGCTGCCGAGGACATCCTTCACGATCTCGGCGCATTCTCGATGATCAGCTCCGACAGCCAGGCCATGGGCCGCGTCGGCGAGGTGATCACGCGCACCTGGCAAACCGCCGACAAGATGAAAAAGCAGCGCGGCCCGCTGCCCCAGGACGGTGAAGGCAACGACAATTTCCGCGCCAAACGCTACATCGCCAAGTACACCATCAACCCCGCAATCACCCATGGCATCAGCCATGAAGTGGGCTCGATCGAAGTGGGCAAATGGGCCGACCTGGTGCTTTGGCGACCCGCGTTCTTCGGGGTCAAACCAACGTTGATCCTCAAGGGTGGCGCCATCGCGGCCAGCCTGATGGGCGATGCCAACGCGTCAATACCAACGCCACAACCGGTGCATTACCGCCCGATGTTCGCCAGCTACGGAGGTTCGCTGCATGCTACCAGCCTGACGTTTATCAGCCAGGCGGCCCATGAAGCCGGTCTTCCTGAAGCCTTGGGCTTGAAGAAAAAAATCGCTGTGGTCAAAGGTTGCCGCGAGGTGCAGAAAACCGACCTGATCCACAACGACTATCTGCCCGACATCGAGGTCGACCCGCAGACGTATCAGGTCAAGGCTGACGGTGTCTTGCTTTGGTGTGAACCGGCGGATGTGCTGCCGATGGCCCAGCGTTATTTTCTCTTCTGACCGGCACGCCGGCACGAAGATCGTCAGTCTTCGTGCCGGGCTGACAATCAGGGCTGCACGGTGAAGGGGATTTCCACCCGCTGCAGTTTTGCCCGGTCCATGGCCTGCTGGGTCAATGTCTTGAGCAACGTCTGTTTGCGGGCATTGAGCAGATTCATGTCGGTTTCATACGCTTGGGCGGTCATGACGCGACCGGGGGCGAACTCGCTTTCGGGTTTGCCAAGCTCCGCGGCGAGCACCCTGATCTCTTCCTTCAACTGCGCCTTTTCTTCCACGGAAAGTGACTCGGTCGCCCGTCTGTCCAGCGCCATGTAAAACTCTGTCGTCGCATCGAGCCGACGCCTGATCGCCTTGAACTCACCGCGATGGGAGCCCTGAATGTAAGACTCCCAGAAAGGCTGCTCGCTGATCGAATCGCGTAGCAGATCGCCCTCTTCCAACGCCAGCACACGTTTATAGGCCTCGTCGATCATCTGCGTGGTAACACCCGAATCCGCCCTGAACTGTAAGTCTCGCGATTGCCACGGCAAATCCAGCTTCTTGGCGAGGTCCGTCATATACGCCAGGTGAGTCTCGACTTCATCGATAGTCCCCGTGACATCCCCTTGCGCATTGATCCGTCTTAACGCCTCACCATTCTCCAGTCGCCGGGCAATTTTTTTATGGGCGATCCGACTCAACTCATCCAGACGGGATTTACCCTTGGCCAGCGACACCAGTTCGGCTTCGACCAGGCTCGGGTTAGCCAATTCGTAGGCTTCGTGAATCAGTACTTCAAGGCCCATGGCATTGAACAGCGATGCCCCGGCATCGACACAGTTGACCGGTTCACGTGCCAATTTGAAAATCTCGTTGCGCAGTTCGCTGTTCTGTTCCATGGCCTCCAGCATTCGCCAGACTTTGGCAGTCAAATCCACCCTGAAGGCGCGGTCATTTATAAAGTGGCTGGATTGGGTGAGCAGTCTTAGGTTATCGAAAAACGGCAGTGAACCGATCTCGTCTTCCACCTCATTCCATATGGGTTGTAACTCAACCCATTGCGCTCGCCTCAAGCCTTCCTCCCATTGAAGGGAGTCGCGCACGCCACGGGGCGGGTAAGGCCGATCAGGGTCCAGACCCACGGAGTGAATGTATTCTCTGAGCTGATTCAGGTTTGCTTGCGATATCCACTGCGGCTCACGGTTAAGTATCGTTCTGGCCAGCAACTCCGCTTCCATGGAACCGGGTAACACCTGAGGCACAAGGGTGATGACATTGTCCTGCAGGCTCAGATAGAAGTGCCGTAAACGGAGTATTGAAAACAGGCCAGCGGGCCAGGTATTGATCCCGGTGTTCGCCAGAATCAATGTGTGCAACATGCGCATGCGGCCGATGTTTGGCACCTGGCCCAGAGGATTGCGTCGCAGATCCACGGATTCGAGCAGGATGAGGTTGCTCAACTCGTCTGCGGTCTCCACAGTCAATTCGATCTGATTGTTGCCCAGGTACAGCTCGGTCAGAGTGCGCATCCGGCCGATCGCGGTTGGCAGCCGGGTCAGCGCATTGTTGTTCATGTTCAGGGCTCGCAGCCTCGGGAAATGCTCGAGAAACGCAGCATTGGCATCAGTCATTTCGGTATCAGGCAACTTCAGCTCGGTGACATGCTCGAAATTGGCTTCAAGCTTGGGCATTGTTTCCAAGTGCCGCCCCATGGGGATGTTGCTGAGGTCAAGGACCCAACCTCGCGGGTTTCCATGGACATCGAGGTCGCGGGGACCGCTGCGTTGCCAGCAGTTTCTGACGGCCCTGTACACACTATTACGCGACTGCCATTGTGCAACGCCTTCCGCACTCAGGCTGAACGAGTCGAGTGGCGAATCCAGCCAGCGCCGAAAGCTGCGGTTGAGTTGGTTGAACTCGGCTTCGAGGGCCACCACCCGTTCCTCGGGCGTGCTCCCGCTGTCGCTGTGTTCGAGAAATGTTTGAATATCGCCTTCGCCCCAGCCGGGGCGAAGCGACTGGATGCGCTCCTGCGCGGTCAGTTGCCCGGTGACCCGACGAAACTGTTGGGAAAAACCTTCCATGCCGCCCCGCAGCTTCATGGTTGCGGGATCGAACTTCGGTTTGCGCAAAGGATTGTCCGCCAGGATCGCCCTGAACCTGTCGTGGCTCAGCGGGAATCGCTGAACGGATTGCCTGAGCGTTCGCCATTGATTGATCTGGTAGCCCAGCGCATCGCGCTCTGCATCGGGCAAGGCATGCAGGACAGCGGCAAAAAGATTATCGGGGCCATGGAGCTCATGGTCGTCTTCATCGCGCGCCTCATACAAGCCGTCCTCGTTCTTGACCAGCACCTTGCGGATGGCGGCGTCAGCCGCTCCGATGCTGTCCTCCAGCGTGCCTGCCAGGGCATCGTTGCGCACTTCGATGCGCACGTCTTCTGACCAGCCTGGTAGCGATTCAAGCGATTGCAGAAGCAGTCTCTCAGTATCCGGGCTGTGCAGCTCATCGAGAAAAAGCCCCTCATAAGCGCGGTTCAGCCGCACCTCCAGCAACGCCGCCCGGGCCTGCTGCTTGAGACGCAAAGGTACGCGCTTGCGTTCGGCCATTACCGACAGCTCTTCTGGCGTGGCGCCCGCCAGCAGCTCCCTGGCGACGCTGGTCGGCAGCTCCTGGAACGCGTCCTGTAGCAAGGCCACGTTAGCCTCCGCTTCAACTTCTGCATTTTTATAGAATGACTTGAAGAGGCGCTTTTTCTGCTGCTCTGCACGGATGGCCAGGCGCTCCTGCAAAGCGTCGATTCGCACCTGTCTGTCACTGCCGATACTGCGGCCGAGCATCTGCTGGATTTCCTGTTCGTCGAAGCTGTCCACCACGCGCTCGGATAACTTGCCGGCTTTCAGTTCAGCAAAGGTCACCTTCACCCGGTTTGCAGCCAAGGCGCTCTGATTGCCGTGCACGATGGAGTCGCCCCATAACTGCGGCCCGCGGAAAAGCTCGATGGCCTTGGACTCGGGCCATCGCCGCAACTCCGTCATCAAGGGAGGCAAGTGATCCGCCCACTCCTGCGCCACCTGATTGAGCCGAATCTGATCCACCAGTTTGCCCACATCGGCATAAGCCTTGAAGCGCCTGAAGGTGTCGGCCAGTAACGCTGGTGGCGGCTGTGTATCCACTTGCAGCTTACGCAGCACATCTTCCTTGACGCCGCTGGCGATTCGGATCTGCTCCAGTGTTTCATCGGAGAACGCATCGGCCCGAGGGCCCAGGCGCCGCATCAGGCGGGCCTTGTCCCACTCGATGGGACGGTCGAGCTCGGTGTGCCAGGCACCCGCACCGTTATGCTCCATCCTTGGCTCATAGGCCGTCGTCCGGGCCGGATGCTTGAGTCGTGGCTGGCCGGTCTGCGGATTTTCCTTTACCTCAAAATGCTTGCCTCCCAACGGCAGGATGTCCTGGTCATTATGTCGATGGAGGCCCCGTGCGCTGGCTTTCGAATCCATGGACAACGTCACTTTGTGGTCATAGGGTCCCAGATCAGGATTCCACAGACGGGTTGTGCCATCGGGCAGCTCGATCTGTTTCAGCTGGTCGAGAAAAGGAGACGCCTTGACCGCCACCGGCTTGCCGCCTGGTAGCACGTGACCGGCCCCCATCAGCGCCAGTTGGGCGAAATTGATCAGTACCCCGGTCAAATGAGACGAGGCCTCTTCCTTGTCGCCTTTGGTCCAGTCTTCGATGCCCTCCAGGGTCTCAAGCATCATTTGGCCAACCATCACCGCCAGCACGGCTTCCCCTAACCCCGGAACCAACATGGCGCCGAAGTTGAAAACGTTCCAGCCAATGTCCAGGTAACTGGTCAGGCGTTTCCAGCGCGCAGCAGCGTCTTCATCGCCAGTGGGCACGGCGATCTGTCGCGCATCGGCAATCGCCTTGTCGCTGCGCCAGAGACAGGATCGCTGCCAGAAATCGCCCTCGATCACGTTGGTGATCGGTTCGGCATCAGGATTCTCGACAGCGGTCTCGCGCCACCACGGGCCCATGTCCAGAGGCCCACGCGGTGTCCACTTGAACGTGGTAAAGCGCTCGTTGATGCGTGCAAAGAAGCGCCCCTTGTCCTTGTGAGGCACGAACCGGCTGAAGAATTGTTGGTAGTGCGCAGAGCGCAACTGGCTCGTCAGCTCCTTCATGAAGTCGGTGAACGATGCGTATTGCTTGAGGGGGTGATCCGGATCGTCGGGGATGTAGGCGATCAGGGTCCCGTCCAGCCGACTTTGTTCATGGATATCGTTGCGGCGAACCATTTCCTCGACCACACCCGTCGGGCCATTGGCAAAAAAGGCCTGAAGAATCTTGAACAGATCAAATTCCTGCCCCGGCAAAACCGCGAGGTGGCGGGACCACTCCACCAGGTGTTGCAGCTGTTCGGGCAGCAGTTGGTCAATTGCTTCTTTTATTGCCAAGGGGTCGCTCATCGCACTAAACAGCACGATGCCTGTCAACCGCGTGCCTAACAGTGAGAGTCGGTGTGCCTTTAAAGGACGGTTTCTATACAGGATGTTTTCCTGGCCATCGCGCACTTCTCCCAACTTGCCGTAGGCATAGGAATCCAGGTCGCTTTTTAACAACGCAATGAGCATGGTCTCACTGAAGGTAGCCCTCTCATGGGCCATGAAACCCCGCTCAAGTCTTGAGCGCGCAGTAACGTCAGCGGGTTCCAGAAGAGACTTTATGTGTAGCTGATACTGTTTGCCGATATCGAGCTTGCGACATAACGCGGCAAATTTTTCGACCGTTAATTCATGACGCTGCAGCTCTCCTTCAGCGTCCTTGACAAAAACACCTGATCCGTCGCGAAACGCACCGGCCACCGCTTCGGATTCCTCGAAGTTATGCAGCGCGGCTTCCAGCAGTGATGAATGCCGGATCCGACTGGCCTGGGTATCGATGCCAAACCCCAATGTGGCGGGAACGTACAGCCGCAATGAGGTCGTGGCGACGTCCAGCTCGAAGTTGAATTCATCCTTGATGGCCTGGACAAGTAGCGGTTTCGCAAAAGCGTTGATGTCCGTTTGCACGTTATCGACCCTGTCAGAGACAGTATCTTGTAAACGACAGCGCTCCTTGATGAGTTCTTGTAAATATTGACGATCAATGGGTCGAGCCTGGATATACCAATCCGGAAAATTAGGCTTTAACTCAGTTATCGATTCCAGCCTCGAAACGGGAGCGCTTTTAATCAGGCCTGGAATATTTTCCGCGAAATAAACCGAATGATTGCTATCGATTGAACCCTCAACTTTCGTAAAAGAATTCGATATGGCTTCTACCGCTACCACAGTCATTTTTGCATTTCCCTATGCGATGAACAGAATGCTCAGCTTATCCAACCTCCCTAATAACAAAAGCTTAAAAAACTGCTGGGAACTGCCCGAAAACCCGGAATCAACATTGAACTTGAGAACCGTAAAATATAATTAAGTACCACCCCCGGCCCTCAGGAGGTGATCCGAATTCCCAGCGGTAGTTTTTACCCCGGCCCTAAAAAGGCTAAGATCGTCAAATTATCCAGGCAGGAATCCGGTCATGCACCTCCCCGAATTCATCAGGCAACACGCGGACCGTATCGTCGATGAATGGGAGGAGTTCGCCAGAACCATCACCCCAGCCGCCGAAAACATGGATCGAACGGCCTTGCGCGACCATGCCAAGGAGATCCTGCTGGCAGCGGCTCGGGACATGAGCAAACCTCAGACCGCCAGCGAACAACTCGCCAAGGCCAAGGGCGAGGGCCCGGAGAAAACCCCAAGCCTGGACGAAGCGGGCGCCAGTCATGGTGAATTACGCCATACGGTGGGTTTCGATCTGGTGCAGATGACCAGCGAGTTCCGCCACTTGCGTGCCTGCGTGATTCGTCTCTGGGTCGACAGCCTGGAGTCGCCGGACCTGGCCTACTTCCAGGACATGATCCGCTTCAATGAAGCCATCGATGAAGCGCTCGCAGAATCCACCGCGGCCTATGCCGAGCAGATGAGTCGCTCAAGAGATATTTTCCTGGCGATACTCGGCCACGACCTGCGCGCACCGCTGCAAGCGATGAGCATGTCGACTGAATTGCTGATGCGTAAAACAACGCTGGAAGGCGATGCGTTGGCCTGCGCGAACAACATCAAGCGCAGCGCTCGACACATGGCGGTGATGGTTAGCGACTTGTTGGAACTGGTGCGCTGTCGCCTGGGTAAGAGCCTGCCGATCGAACCGAAACCCATGGACCTTGCCGATGCCGCACACGCGGCGATTGCCGAAGCCTGCGCCGGCAACCCGGAGTGCGATCCGACGGTCAGGGTGGAAGGTGACACGCGAGGCGTCTGGGATGCCGGACGGCTGGGTCAGTTACTGCAAAACCTGATCGGCAACGCTTTGCAGCATGGCCTCAACAAACGCGATGTGACAGTTACTCTCCACGGAGAACCCGACACGGTTCGCCTGACGGTCCATAACTACGGAACGCCGATTTCCGCGAATGCTATCGGCACGATCTTCGATCCACTGGTGCGCAGCGCAGATGAAGAACTGGGCCAGCCATCGACCAGCCTTGGCTTGGGGTTGTTTATCGTCAAGGAAGTGGTGGATGCCCATGCAGGGACGATCGATGTGAGCTCTAACGAAACCGATGGCACGCTGTTTACCGTAGTGTTGCCACGCAATTCCCTGTAGCTGCCGCAGGCTGCGATCTTTTGATCTTCGTGGATCAAGATCAAAAGATCGCAGCCTGCGGCATCTCCTATTCCACCAACAACCGCCCCAACCGCTGCTTGAGCATCCGGTTCTCGGCCCGCAGCTGTTGGACCTCTTCCAGCAGGTCCAGCGCAAGGGCGACACCTTCCCATTCCAGCTCCAGATCGCGCCGCAGCTTGGCGGCGCGCTTGGCCAGGGTCAGTTCGTAATCGGTGAAGCGCCAGTCCTTGGGCTGCCCTCCCTGAGGTTCGAGGATGCCGTGTTCGACGATTTCGATCACGTAGACGTCCGACAGGTCGGTCGCCTCACAGAATTCTGCCAAGTCCAGTTGAACGGTCAGGGGGCTGCTCATGATGGGCTACTCCGTCGCTGGGTTCAGAAATTTTCTCGTGGGTTGAAGGCGGCTTTTTTTGCCAGTTCCTGCCACAGCGCCTTGACTTCATCGTCTGCGGCCTTGGGCATTACGGCCTTGAACTGGATGAACAGATAACCGCGTTCACCCGCCTTGTTCATCAGGCCATGGCCCTTGGCACGCATGCGTTGGCCGTTCTGGCTGCCGGCAGGGACCTTGAGGTTGATCTTGCCGGTCAGGGTTGGCACGGCGACTTCGGTGCCCAATGCCAGTTCCCACGGTGCCAGCGGCAGCGTGATGATCAGGTTCTCGCCTTCGACGTCGAATTTCGGGTGTGGCGCAAAACGAATGATCAGGTACAGGTCGCCATTGGCGCCGCCGCCAACACCAGGAGCACCCTGGCCCTTCAGGCGAATGCGCTCGCCATCGGCGACGCCCGCCGGGATCTTCACGTTCAGGCTTTTGCTGGTGTTGCTCACATGCTGGCCAGCCGCGTTGTACTGCGGCACCTGAAAGGTGACCTTCTTCGACTCGGTCGACAGGGTTTCTTCCAGAAAAACTCCCAGTTCCATTTCCACGTCTTGCCCTCGACGTCCGGTGCTGCGACGCGAATGTTCGCCACCGCCGAAACCGGGGCCGCGATTACCGAAGATCGAACTGAAGAAGTCCGAGAAATCGCCAGTGTCCTGGCCACCGCCAAAGCCGCCACGGCTCTGCCAGCCCGGTGGTCCCTGGAATGGTTGGCCATGCTGGCCATAACGGCGCAATTCGTCGTATTCGGCGCGTTTGTCAGCACTTTTCAGTGCTTCATAGGCTTCAGAGGCGTCCTTGAACTTGGCCTCGGCGTCCTTTTCCTTGCTGACGTCAGGGTGGTATTTGCGCGCCAGCTTGCGATAGGCGGCCTTGATCGCCTTGTCGTCTGCCGTCGGCTCCACACCGAGAATCTTGTAATAGTCTTTGAAGTCCATCGCGGGAATCACCATCCGTTATCGAAATCGCGCCACCTGCCACAGCATGCGCCTGTTTGCAGCATAGACGTTGACCGATCTCAAGGTTGTGACCGGGCAGCGCGTAAGAAGTTTATCGGCAGCAGGCGGTGCGACTTTCGAGCGCTACGCGGCTACCGGCTTGATGCAGGGTAGTTTGGGGGTCACGGGCCATCTTTCAAGACATTGTTTCCAGGAATTAGCAGATAGTCGGCCTTCGAATCTGTCGCGCACTGACATACACTGCGCGGCCGTTTTTTAACCGGAACCGCAAAGACATGAACAACGCATCTCCAGCCCGTGCCGTGGGCATCGACTTTGGCACGTCCAACTCCACCGTCGGTTGGCTGCGCCCCGGCATGGAAACGCTGATTGCGCTGGAGGATGACAAGATCACCTTGCCCTCAGTGGTCTTCTTCAACATCGAAGAGCGTCGCCCGGTGTACGGCCGGTTGGCGCTGCACGAGTACCTGGAAGGTTACGAAGGCCGGTTGATGCGCTCGCTCAAGAGCCTGCTGGGCTCCAAGCTGATCAAGCACGACACCAGTGTCCTTGGCACGGCGATGCCGTTCAAGGACCTGCTGGGCCTGTTCATCGGTCAGCTCAAGAGCCGTGCCGAAGCCGCCGCCGGTCGGGAATTCGAAGAAGTGGTGCTGGGCCGTCCGGTGTTTTTTGTCGATGATGACCCGATGGCCGACAAAGAGGCCGAAGACACCCTGGTGGATGTGGCGCGCAAGATCGGCTTTAAGGAAGTCTCGTTCCAGTTTGAACCGATTGCCGCCGCGTTCGACTACGAGTCGACCATCGAGAAGGAAGAGCTGGTACTGATCGTCGACATCGGCGGTGGTACCTCCGACTTCTCGCTGGTGCGCCTGTCACCGCAGCGTCGGGGTGTGGATAACCGCCAGGATGACATTCTCGCCACGGGCGGCGTGCACATCGGCGGGACCGACTTCGACAAGCAGTTGAGCTTGCAGGGCCTGATGCCGCTGTTCGGCTATGGCAGCCGGATGAAGAGCGGCGCCTACATGCCGACCAGCCATCACATGAACCTGGCGACCTGGCACACCATCAACTCGGTGTATTCGCAGAAGTCGCAACTGGCCCTGGGCAGCATGCGCTACGACATCGAGGACACCGGTGGTATCGACCGCCTGTTCAAGCTGATCGAACAGCGCGCCGGGCACTGGCTGGCCATGGAGGTTGAAGAAACCAAGATCCAATTGACCCACGCCGACCACCGCCACGTGCCGCTGGACCGTATCGAAGCCGGCTTGAGCGTGGAGCTGAGCCGTGCACTGTTCGAATCGGCCATCGATAACCTGCTGGAGCGCGTGCGCAATAGCGTCACCCAGTTGCTGACCCAGGCCGACGTGCGGGTCGATCAGGTGGACACGGTGTTCTTCACAGGGGGTTCGAGTGGTATTCCAGCCCTGCGCAACAGCGTTTCGGCGATGTTGCCGAATGCGCGGCATGTGGAAGGGAATATCTTTGGCAGCATCGGCAGTGGTCTGGCGATTGAAGCGGCGAAGCGTTACGGGTCGATGGACTGATCCGAAAACCTGTGGCGAGGGGATTCATCCCCGTTGGGGCGCGTAGCGCCCCCAAAAAACAGAAAAGCGACGACTGCTACGCAGCCGAACGGGGATGAATCCCCTCGCGACAATTTGATCTGCTTCAAACCATCCCCACCTGCTTCAACTCACTCTTCAGGTACGCATAATAAATCGGCCCTGCCACCACCCCCGGCAGGCCGAACGCCGCTTCGAACACCAGCATTGCGAGGAGCAACTCCCACGACTTGGCACTGATCTGCCCGCCAACGATCCGCGCGTTGAGAAAATACTCAAGCTTGTGGATGACAATCAGATAGCCCAGTGCGGCCATCGCCACCCAGATCGACAGCGACAGGCCGACAATGGTGATCAGGGTGTTCGACATCAGGTTGCCGATTACTGGCAACAGGCCGAGCAGGAAGGTCAGCACGATAAGGGTCTTGGTCAGGGGCAGCTTGATACCGAACATCGGCAGCACCACTGCCAGGAATATCCCGGTAAAGAACGTGTTGAGCAGGGAAATCTTGATTTGGGCGAACACGATGTTGCGAAACGCCTGGACCAGCAAGTGCAGGCGGTCAAACAGGGCCGCGGCCAGCGGTTTGCGTTTGGTCAGGTCCGGAATTCGCTGCAAGGCGATGATCGCGCCCAGCACCATGCCGATCAGCAGCGTCACGAACATGTGCGCCGCGTCCTTGCCTACCAGTTGCAAGTCACTGAGGTGTTTACTGATCCACTCGCCAATAGCCACGCGAAACTCGGCGGCACTGGCCGGCAGGTAAGCATCGATGAAAGGTGGCAACTGACCGCGAGCGCGGTCGACCACGCCCATGAACTTGTCGAGGGATGCACCGGGGTTTTCCGCTTCGTGCAGCAGAAAGCTGATGGCACCGGCAAAGATCAGCGCCAACGCACTGACTATCAAAGTCCCCAACAATGCCACCGCCAGCCAGCGCGCACGTCGCCCTTCGATCAGCCGCTGCAATTGCGGGGTGAGCATGTTGACCAGTTCGAACACCAGCAACCCGGCCAGCAGGCTGGGCAGCAACCGTAGCGGAATCACCAACAGCAGTCCGCCGAAAATGATGACCCAGCTGATGACCAGCAAAACTTGACGCTGAGAAAACGTTGGCATACAGCCTCAAAACGAACGGCGTAAAAGGATTGGCAGTCTGCCAGCGATCCGGTGCCAGCACTAGGGATTGTGCATACCCGTATGGCCCGCGTAGATGCAACCTTAGGGCTGGTTTGCCGGCGATGGCGTCCTGCCTGCCGGACCACGCTGTACGTTTCGCCGGCGAGCCTGGCTCGTACAGGGCGTTTCTATTTTTTCTTCAGGCAATCACTCATGAACGCCTTGCGTTCATCGCCCTTGAGAGCCTTGGTCGCGGCATCGGCATTGCAGGTTTTCATTTTCTCCTGCTGAGGCGTCAAGGCCTTGCCGGCATCATCGGCCGCGGGAGTCGCCTTAAGGCAGTTGCTCATGAAGGCTTTGCGCTCATCGCCCTTGAGGCTCTTGGCGGTAGCGTCGGCATTACAGGTGGTCATCTTGTTCTGTTGGTCAGTGGCGGCGAAGCCTTGGGAACACAGCAGCAAACCGATCATCAAAAAAGGGACACGCAACATCTTCATGGCGTTCGCTCCTTGTTGCCGCGCCGAGCGGCGCGGCCTCAAGGGCAGTGTAGACAAGAGCTGTTACACCTTCATCCGCCAGTGCTCAATCAGCGTCCGCCTGCTCAGGCAGAAGACCTTCAAATGCGTTCAAGTAGCGGCTATACGCATCAACCCGATTTTCAATAACCGACGCGGGCAATCGCTCGAACGTAACCGGAGTACCGCCTTCCACACGGTAAGTTAGACCCAACTCCGTCACTGACGTCCACTGGGCATACGCTCCTGACTGGTAGAGCTTGTTGATTTTTATCTGCCTGAACGTGTTCGGCTC
Organism: Pseudomonas sp. EB271-G4-1; assembly: GCF_058791355.1. Taxonomy (NCBI): domain Bacteria; kingdom Pseudomonadati; phylum Pseudomonadota; class Gammaproteobacteria; order Pseudomonadales; family Pseudomonadaceae; genus Pseudomonas; species Pseudomonas sp. EB271-G4-1. The sequence goes on along the minus strand of NZ_JBYTEO010000060.1, from coordinate 19,797 downwards.
GGAAACAGCGGGTAATGTCGTCGGGCCTGGCGGGACGTCATTGATAAACGCGTATTCGGCGACGGCCGGACCTGGCGCCAGTGTTTGCACCGGCGGCATTTCAAACTCGAAGCTGCCCTTGCTGGCCAGATGCGCCGCAGGGAATTCCGGCCAGGAATCGGCGACGACCAGTCCTTCGGGATTACTCAAATCATCGCCTATTACCACATATTGATGGTCAAGCTCGGTGGCCTTGACAATGTGAATGCTCGACGTCCGGGGCTGGCTGGCGAGTATCGAAAAGGTCACTTTGGAGTTTTCCGAGCAGTTGCCGCCCTTGATTTCAATGGCTTTACGCGCCGCTTCAGCGATAGTCAGCTTCGCGGTAAAACCGCCTTCCTCCAGGTTCATCTCCCTGAGCCCCTTGATCTTGGCAATCGCCGAACCGCCCTTCTCCCACATGCTCGGCAATTGATTGCCGGAGAGAGGAATGAGCTCCTTGACGCGGCAGATTGCCTGTTGCGCCAATTTCAAGTCGTCCATGGTTCGCGATGAAACCTGGATAGGCTCATCGGACGCCACCAGGTTTTTCGAAAGCTGATCGCCATAGCTTCGCAAATCAGCCAGTTCCGGGGTTAGCGTTACAGCGTCTTGCTGAACCGAACGCAACAGTGCCTGATAGTCATTGGCCCGTCCGGTGCGTTCCAGATTTCTCGCATTCATGGCCAGGTTGCGCCTGGTTTCTGGCAACGGGATCAGGCCATCCCTGGTGAACATCTGCTCGATCAATGGCGTGAACTGCTCGTCTGTCATGAGCTTCTCAAGATCCGGCAAGGCTTCGATGCTCTGCACGACGCGGGCATTGGCTTGTGCGTCCCCGGCTGCGTTGGCCTCGAATAATGCCTGCCAAAGTGATTGAAAGTACTCATCAGGAAAGGTGTCGTTCATCAACTTCACACCACGCAAGTAGTCATACCTTTCGTAAGCCGAAACGGAAGGGTGAAATGCTCCCACAACGAGGTCCGGATAGAGATCCGCGATCCCCTGCAATGTGGCGGCCTCGCCTTCGCCAGTCGGAGCGCCGCCACGCAGGCGCATGACCCGGGGATCGAAAGTGAAGGGGTCAAGAGCGGGGAGTTCTGAAAGTACTTTGCCTAGTCGATACGGCTTCAACGCCCGGTTGCTAATCGCCTCTTTCAGTTGCCACCCTTTTCCGATGCCAATGTTCAGTGCGTTGCGCTCGGCATTCGGTAGTGCTTGCAGAATCGACAGATAAAAGTCGGAAGCAGAATTCAAGGTGTTGCCTTCAGCGTCATAAGCTTGAAAGCTCAGGTCTTCGCGTTCAACGAGGGTACGTCGAATCGTGGCGTCTTCCTTGCCGATGCTGTCGAGCAACGCTCCCCCAAAATCGAACTGGCAAACGTCGATTCGCACGTCAGGATTCCAGCCGGGCAGGTTTTTCAGTGAGTGCAAGACCAGCCTGCGGGTATCGGGGTTGTCGACCGAAGCCAGATACAACCCTTCATAGGCGCGGGCGTTGCGCACATCCCGAAGTGCCCATTGCGCGAGGCTTTTTAGCCTGTCGGACAGCTTGCCTTGCGCGATGTCCTGCAACTCTGAGCGAGTGGCAATCGCCAGCAACTCTTGCGCAACGGTGCCCGGCAGACCTGGCACTCGGTCCTGGATATTTCGAACCGAGGCATTCTTGGCGCTTCGGGCATTTTCAAGCTGACGGTATCGTGTGTCGAATAAGGATGTTTGCCTGTTTTTCGCCCGTTTCGCCAGTGCGAGCCTCAGCTGTCGAGCATTCGCGTCGATGGTGGTTTCCGATGCGCCTGACGCCTGATCCATCAGCAATTTTGTATCAGCCTGATCAAGATGGGATAACAGCGTTTTGAGCAAATTGCCTTCGATCATACGATCTTTTCGTATCCGCAGGGGTGCAGCATCGGCACGACCTATAACCCTTAGAACCTCGCCATCAGCCCCCGTCAGTTCGATTGCTCGACCGGGCCACACGCCGTCCAGCAGCTCAAACTGAAAGGCAAGGTCGGCTCGCAGATAGTCCTGCGGGTGATTACTGCCAATTTGTTGGATAAATGTCTGGATATCACGGTCGATCTGGAAACGCGTCACGGTATCGCTCAACAAGGGTAAAGCGCGTTCCTTGTCGACATACATTCGGCGGATTGCATTGACGTCACTGCGACTGACCGTGCGAATGTCATTGTGTGCGTCCCCTAACCCTTGCATTGGCTGGCCGAGTCGGGCCATCAAGGTGTCGTCATCCCACAAGCGAGGCTGCTCACCCTCAACGATGAAGGCACCTTCTCCATTGCTCTCGACCACGGGTTGATAGGCGTCCGGCCGAGTGGGATGCTGGACTCGATGCTTGCCGGTTTTCGCGTCTTTTTTGAGTTCGAAGTAGCGCTTACCAAGATTGAGAATGGGCTTGCCTTCGTGCCGATGCAGCCCGTATAGATCGGGCTTTGAATCGGCAGCCAGCGCCAGATTGCGCTGATAGGGATCAAGGTCCTGCCCCCACAGCCGCTTGTCCCCGTTGGCCAAAGTGACCGGTTTAGCCCCCTCGATGAACGGCGAGAGCTTGGGCAGTACCACCCCTGAAACAAGCTGCATACCGGCGCCGAACGTACCCAGCTGAATCAAACTTTCAACGAAGCCGATCAGGTGCTCGGCACCTTCCAGATAAATCCCCTCCGCCAGATCGACGACGCCTTCGATCACTTCGCTCGCCAGTTGATAAACCATGTAGGCCATCATGACTTCGCCCAGAAATGGGACAAATGGAGTTACCACCAGCAACGCGGCATTGAAGATGTCAGCCAACATCTTTGTCAGGTTATCGAACCAGGCCCCCCGCTCCTTGCGATCGGCGTCGGCAGTGGAAATCACCATCTCCCGTGCGTCGTTGAGGATTTTGTTTTGCTGCATCTGGTAGAGATACACCCACAGGTTGCCATTAAAGCGGGTTTCGGTATCTTCCTGAAATTTCAGCGTGCCAAAATGAAGGCGCGGGTTTTCCACGGGAGTTTCACGCCAGACAGGCCGATCCACGCCCCATTCTTTTTCATGCTGCTTGATCTCGACCAGGCGACTGTTGAGCTCGGCAAAGAAATGCCCGCGTTGCTGATGGGCGACGAAGCGGCTGAAGAACTGCTGGTAACTGCATCGGGAGGGAAGGCCTTCAGGCGTAGACGTGGGGCCAGCGTCGCGCAACTGGCGGGTCAGTTCGAGCGCGAACTCTTCGGTCGAAGCATATTCTTTCAAGGGATGCTCAGGGTCGTGAGGCACATAGGCAATGAGTCGCCTCTCGGCAACCGGGGCATCCAGGTCACCGGCGATCAGCACGATGCCGTACATTCGGGTGTCCAGTATTGTCAGGTGATAGTAACGAACCGGGAGGCCTTGCAGCTTCATGCCTTGAAGCCCTTCAAGCATGCCCATCACCACCCGATAGCCGTTGGCCGAAATATCTTTGCGCATCAAGGCCAGGTCTGTGGCGGCGCTCAGTGCGCTCTTCTGGCTTTTGGTGATTTTGTGCTGCAACACTCCCTGCGCCAGCCCATCGCTGGGGCGCAAATAATTTTCAAGATGTTTTTGGTATTGCGCGCCAATATCCAGTTCCCGACACAGGGTCTTGAACTGCTCAATAGACATCCGGTTTCTGATGTCGATTATTTCGAAACGACCCAGTTCATCAGGCTTTGAAATAAACTGCGAGTCAGGAAGAAGCACTTCATGATGTGCAAAGTTATGTAAAGCCGCATCCAGCATTGAGACTGTTCGAGAACCGGCCCCACGCACAATGCTATTGGCCCACAGGGGCACACTTGCCGGAGCGAACAACTTCAGATAAGTACCTCTGACATCGACATCAATTCCGTATTGCCGTTTCAAGGCCTGAATCAGCAAAGGTTCGGCAAAGTCGTAAACATCCTGTAATTCAGCCAGCATTCTGTCGACATCATTTTGCGCGTTCCAACTTGTCGTCATCGACTTTTTCAAACTTGTGTGTAATACCGCAGGGGCCTCCTTGATCCACTGGGGAATACCGGAAAGCCCCATCTTCAGCGCACCAACTCTTTTCAAGGGGGCGCCGGCCAGCCATTTTGGCAGGGCCCTCTTTATAAATTCATGATGAATACTTTTTTCTTGTTTGATGGGTTCTGCCGGTCCGCGAACCAGAACTGAATGCTCCATGCCTGATCACTCCAATGCCCCTGTAAATTCAGGCTGGAGAATACCGCGATGCCTAAAAGCTTCGCTGAGCGCATTTCAGACAAAACGTGTAGAACACCCCACAACAACGTCAATGCCAATAAAAAGCCAACAAATACTTGAATATGCAAATACACCTGAAAAACTTGCAAACATAATCTGCAAGTAGAACCATACCTCAGACAATCAAAACCCTCGGTGTCTGCGATAATGTTCCGGCGTACAACCTGCCTGGCGCTGAAACATCGCGATAAATGCCGAACCGGTGCTGTAACCCATGTCGAATGCGATTTCCTGAATGCTGCGGTGGCTGTCCAGCGCTTCGATCGACGCCAGAAATCGCAACCGCTGGCGCCACTCGCCAAAACTCATGCCCAACTCCCGGATAAATTGCCGCGCCAGGGTGCGTTCGCTGACATGTATGGTCGTGGCCCAATGCGCTAACGGCCGGTTGTCCCCCGGTCCCGCCTGCAAGGCTTCCAGAATTCCGAGCAAGCCAGGGCTGCTGGCGTAGGGTAAGTAGCGCTCGTGCACCGGCGCCTGTCGCAGTTGATCCACCAACACCTGGGCCAGACGTTGGTCCGCTTCGTGCTCAGGGATCTTCACATCGCGGGCGGCAAAGTCCTTGAGGATCGCTTTGAGAATATCGCTGATCGCCAGGGTGCAGGCTTGCGCAGGCAGGTCACGACACACCGACGCAGCCAGGCAGACCGCACGGTAGTTGATCGGCTGATGGCTGTAGAAGCTGTGCTCGGTCTGCGGGGGCACCCATACCGCGTATTGCGGCGGTGACATGAAGCGACTGCCGCCGATTTCCATGTGCAGCACGCCATGGGCCGAATACTCCAGCGTGCCCCACGGATGGCGGTGAGCCGAGGCATAGCGATGAGCATCAAAGTCGGCGTAGCGGAAATACACCGGGGCAGGCAGCTCACTGAACTCCAGTAGATCGATGGGTTTACGGGTCATGCTGTCCGTCATGAAGGGCGGGTTGTCTGGATCGAAGTATAGGCCTGTATCCAGACAATGGATAATTACCCCTCATTAACGTTCTGGTTTTTCCCATGCAATACGCTTACCCCCTGCTGGCCATTTTCATTTGGGCTGGCAATACCGTGATCACCAAAATGTCGGCCGGGGCGATCTATCCCGCCGAGATCGGTTTTTACCGCTGGCTCCTCGCCGGATTATTGTTCACACCCTTCATGCTCAAACCGGCTATTGCCCACTGGCCGTCGATTCGCCCGAACCTGGGCAAGATCTTTGTCCTCGGCGTGCTCGGCATGGCTGTGTACCAAAGCCTGGCGTACTTCGCCGCGAGCCTGACCTCCGCGACCAACATGGGCATCATCCTGTCATTGATGCCTCTGATGTCGCTGGCCATGGCGATCATCAGCCTTGGCCAGCGCCTGACCATCGGCGCACTGGCGGGTGCGGTGTTGTCGTTTGCCGGCGTGCTGGTGGTCGTCTCGTCCGGCAGCCTGGGTGTGCTGCTGGAACATGGGGTGAACCTGGGGGACGCGATGATGCTGATCGCCACCCTGGCCTACGCGATCTACAGCACGTTGCTGAAAAAATGGCAGCTGCGCTTGCCGCCATTGGTGTTGCTGTATTTGCAGGTACTGGTCGCTGTGGTGGTGTTGTTTCCGCTGTTTCTCGCCTCACCGAAAATCGGCCCGACCCTGCACAATATTCCACTGGTGCTTTACGCCTGCTTGCTGGCCTCGATGGTCGCACCGCTGGCGTGGATGCAAGCCGTGGTGCGTTTGGGCCCGAGCCGGACCACGCTGTTCTTCAATTTGTTGCCGTTGATTACCGCGCTGATTGCGGCAGTGGTGCTGCATGAACAGTTGGCGACGTACCACTTGGTGGGCGGGATATTGACGTTGGGCGGGGTGATTCTTTCCGAGCGCTGGACCACCGTATTAGGCCGCAAGGTCCGTGTTGCCTGAGGAAAAAAGATCGCAGCCTGCGGCAGCTCCTACACTTGGAATGCATTCCCTGTAGGAGCTGCCGCAGGCTGCGATCTTTTGATCTTAAAGGCCAGCAGCTTTTAGCCGAGCCGCATGTTCGACAAACAACCGGATCGGCTCCGCCCCCTTCCCCACCAGTCCCAACGACTGGTTGACGATGTCGAAATGGTCCAGCGGGTACTCGTCGCCAATCACGGTCCCGAGGTGCGAGCTGTAACGCCCGACCATCCCGTCGCAATGCCCGGCCTCGCGTACGAAGGTTCTGGCAAACAACCGGCAACTGCGGTTGGTGCCATCGAACAGGTTAAGCCCGCGATTGGTCTTGCCCGGCTGCAAAGTGCCGGACCAGGAGTAGTAACGCACACCGTTCACCTCTTCCGGTCCGTGCCCGCCCCAGGTATCTGGCAGCCCCTGTGGAAAACGTTGATTGAACCGTGCCACGCCTGCAGTTGTGAGCGAATGATGGGACGCAAGGATATCCACCGGCAACTTCGGTCCGCGATAGCCGGTCTCCAGCAGGCTCATCAGCGTCGCGACGCACCGTACTAGAAAGATCACCAGACGCCCTCCGACGCTGTCATGGGGATAGTGTTTGTGCAGATAGTCGGCCAGTTCCGAACCATGATTAGGCCCCGCCACCGAGGTCACCGAGGCGACCAGATCCGGGCGTTTGGCTGCCGCGTAGCGCGCGGTCAACGAGCCTTGGCTGTGACCTAGCAGATTTACCTTTTCAGTTCCGGTCTCACGCAGAATCTCTTCAATGCGCGCCAACAGTTGCTCGCCGCGCACTTCGCTGGAGTTGAGGGGCGAGACCTGCACCGCAAACACCATCGCACCACCACGACGTAACGCCTCGGCGATCCCGTACCAATACGGATAGAGCACCAAACGGATAAACCCGAGCATTCCCGGGACCAGCACTAGCGGGTAACGCGTGGCCGAATCTTGCGACATGGGCGAACATCCTTGTGATCGGTGAGGTGACGCCTGGCGACTGCAAGACTTCCGCCAAGCCTCTCCAGCGAACATGACAAACCGACGACCAGTCTAGGTCATCCGCCCTACTTCAGCCCCACCACACCGGCCACGATCAGCCCGACCGACAGTAGCTTGACCATGGTCAGGCTTTCACCGAGCAAGATAAAGCCGAGAAACACCGTGCCCAGCGAACCGATGGCGGTCCAGATCGGGTAGGCGATGCTCACCGGCAATTCGCGCATGGCCAGGGTCAGGAAATAAATCCCGCCCACTGCCGCCACGATGGTCATCAGCGATGGCCAAAGCCGGGTAAAGCCCTCGGCGTACTTCATGCCCATGGCGAAAGTGACTTCGAACCCGGCGGCGATCAGCAAAAACAACCAGGCCACTTAGAACTCCCTGGCCAGGGCCAGCAAGCGCTGCTCTGCTTCGGCGGCAGAGACTTCGAAGGTGCGCGCCTCGGACTCCTCGCCTTCGGCAGCGATCACGGTGACATCGGTGATGCCGATGAAACCCAACGCCGTGCGTAGAAGCGTATCTGCATGGTTCATCGCCTCCAGCTCGCCGCCCGGGCCGAAGCCAAATCCGCCGCGACTGGTCACGATCAAGGCCTTTTTGCCCTGCACCAGTGGTTCGTACTGCGCGATTCCGTTATCCAGGGAGTGATTGAAGGTCAGCCCCAACCGCACGATCTGGTCGATCCAGGCTTTCAGGCCGCTGGGCACGCTGAAATTGTGCATGGGCGTGGAAATCACCAACACATCGTGCCCGAGCAACTCGTCGACCAGCGTATCGCTAAACGCCAGATCCGCTTGCATCGACAAGGGACGTGCGTCGGGTTCGGGGTAGAACGCGGCGGCCACGAATGCCTCGTTGACAGGTGGAATCAACGCTCGCCCGACCTCGCGGCGGGTCAGTTTCGATTGCGGGTGACGGGCCTGCCAGGCCGACAGAAAGACTTCCGCCAAACGCCGGGAGTGCGAACGCTCACCTCGTGGGCTGGCATGAATCGCAAGAACTGTACTCATCTGACTCTCCTTGGGACTAAACTCAAACTGCTCGTGGCTTGCAGCTTGGCGCTCACAGCCGCCCTGCTTCAACTGAACAAAAATCAGTCTGGATGAATCTATTTCATCCATGGAGTTTCCATGTTTGCTTCGTTGCCACTGACCGCCCTGCGCGCTTTCGAGTCTGCCTCTCGACTGCTGAGTTTCAAGGCTGCCGCCGAAGAATTGTCGGTGACTCCGACCGCGGTATCCCATCAGATCCGCTCGCTGGAAACCTGGCTCGGTGTGCAGTTGTTCGAACGCCTACCGCGCCAGGTACGCCTGACCGAAGGCGGCGAGCGCTTGTTTCACAGCCTGCACGGCGCGTTCCTGGAAGTGGCGCAAAGCGTCGACACCCTGCGCCCGCATCGCAGCGGCACGAACCTGACCCTCTCCACCACCGCCGCCTTTGCGGCCTTGTGGCTGGTGCCTCGCCTGGGCCGTTTCTATGCCCGGCACCCGAACATCAGCCTGCGCCTGGACACCCATTGCGAGGTCATTGACTTGCATCAGGACGCCAGTGTCGACCTGGTAGTGCGCTACAGCCTCGATGACTATCCGAACCTGTACGGCCTTTGCCTGTTCGACGAGTCGTTCGGTGTTTACGGCTCGCCCGGGCAAGTGGCATTGGCCGCCCGCCAAACGCCAACGCTGATCAGCGTGCACTGGCACAACTCCAAGCTCTACGCCCATGGCTGGCAAGCCTGGTGTGCGCAGTCTGGCGAGGCCTGGCTGGAGGAGCAGCCAACCGTGCGCGAATACGATGAAGAGCACTACGCCCTGCAAGCGGCCATTGCCGGTCAGGGTTTGGTACTGGCGAGCAATATTCTGGTGTCAGAAAGCGTCGCCAACGGATTGCTGGTGGCCTATCGGGGTGAAATCCAGGTCGATGGCGCCGGCTACAGCGCCTTGTGCGTACCGGGACGAGAGCGACATCCCCCGGTTCGGGCTTTTTTTGCGTGGTTGCGGGAAGAGGCAACAGTATCCGAATTTGCCTTCTCGCAAGTAACGTGAGACGGCGCTGCAATATTCCAACGACTTGATATTCCGCAGCTTCCTTAGCAAACAACTCCATACAAACAATTAACCCACACCTACTGATAATTCTCAGAACGCACCACGCCGCCCTCTTTCGAAATCGACCAACAACCAGAAGTTACAATCACCCGATAGACTTCACCGAGAACAAAGTTATTATAAGAACCACAACCCACCGGTTGTCCAAATAACCAAAAGTAAAGGAATACTTATGCACATTGAAGAACGACTCCAATTCATCGACTCACTGGCACCCCTGCCAGTTCTGACAACTCGATCCTTCGCCAACGTTCCTGAGCAGTACAGCGCCCAACCTCACGATATAAACAAACCAACCGCCAGTGTCATGCCTGATACAATCGACGCTTTTTTACCAGGCGTGTCAGAGCAGATGATCGACGACGTCAACCTCTGCAAATTAGTCATGCAGAATGCCGCCGACAAACTATTCCCCAAAGAAGATCAGCTTTTCGAGTGGTACAAGTGTTATGTGGATGGCCTGAGCAAGCTGGGCTGGGTCATTCAAAACAAAAACATGCAGGAGGTCCGCATCACTAAAATCGGCCTCACGATGGACCAGGTTGCCCTGGAGATTGTTGCAGGCTTGATTGGTCCTAATCCAGCAGGGATTTTGGCAAACGTCGCAAAAAAAGCGATAGAAGAGGTAAAGAAAAGCCCCAAGGCAATTGAGATATTTGATAAAAACAAAAAACTCGGAGCCCAGGCAAAATTCGACATTGCGCCGGTTTGGATGGACAACATCGGGCAGGCGAACATGATCCTTAACTGCATTTCCCTGGATGCACGGGAAAGCACCCATGGCATCCTGTTCTGGAAGACCACCAGGCAATCCACCACCATAAAATCAGGTGCCGTGCGCACTTACCTGAACAATAAGACTTTCTCGGGCCTCAGAGAGACCCTGTATAAAAAGTACCTCAAGGATGCAGAAAAATTCATTATTGACCTGCCTGACTTTTAATAATCAATGACATTTAAATCGGCAAGAAATTGCCGATTTAAATAATTGTTCGCACGCCATCCAAACGGAACAAAACATGAACAAAGACAACTATGACGCTTACCTGAGCAACGGCAGCCTTATATTATTTTGCGGCAAACACACCGACTGCTTCAAAAACGATGTATTACACTCCATCTTGTACGCCAATCTCACAGCGACAATCACTAGCAACGACTATGAACTGTGGTGGCAAACTTACACCCGAAACCTAAACAGAATGGAATACCCTCTAAACAGCCGGGAGGTCCGCCAACTTGAATTCAATAATAGCCGCCTTCTAAATATCGTCATTGAGAGTATGGGAAGCGCCCTCCCGGAGAAGGAACAGCAGGCACTGTCCAGCATCTTTTCATATCTGGGAAAACAGCCGGAAGACTCATCAGCCATCAAGGCAATCATCACTAGACTTCAGGCCAATGCTCACAATGGAACTGAAGGCATTGCTGGCGCCAGGACCGAAAACCAATCGATCTCAACAGCAACGGTGCTGACGATCGTGCGCAACGATAAAGCCCTGCTGACCCTGCAAATCTCCTTCAAGACCAAGGGAGGGATCACACCGGGGATCCTGAACGAACCTGTGCTCACGACAATAAAGGATGGAAAAAACAATATTCGCCTGTTACGCAGCTCACTGAACGAACTTAAATACGACCTGATCAGAGAGACCGTTATTACCAAGCTGAACAAAAAACCGCAAACAGACTTGCTTCACCTTACCCCCTCTGCCCTCCCAGAATTGCAATGATTCAGGCGAGCCTGATGTCGCCTTGGCTCAGTTTTTTACTGTTTTAGGCGCCTTACCCGACTTCATCTGCTCGAGCAACGGCGCGCACTGATTCGGCTCTCCGCCGCTCGGCGCCACCAAGGCCAATAATCCCGCCGCCGGTGCGGCGATCACACCCAATGCAACCATTCCGGCCCCTCGCAACATCAAGGGTACGGCTTTCACCCCGGCGTCGGGCTTGATGAATTTGCCCCGCACATACAGCGGCGAACGCAACGAGATCAGCCGCCAGCCCTTGGATTCCGGCGTGATGCTCAGGTCCAACTGCTCTGTGGCCATGTTTGCCGTGCCATCAATGTAGATAATTGCGTTCTCGGTATCGAAGACGAACAGCTGCGTAGTGGCCAGGCCAGCCTTTATGTCGAAGTCGGCGGCGGCGCAGTTGATCTTCACTTCCTTGTCGCCAAAGATCTTGCCGACCACATAGTTGCCAACATTCAGACCCGCCAGTTCCATCAACTCGCGACTGATAGCGCCATCGTTGATCAGCATTTTCAACTTGCCGTTAGCGCTGCCCAGCAACTTGGCCACTGAATTGCCGCGCCCGGTAATATCCGCATCGCCGTTGAGCTCACCGAAGCTGGTTTTCATCGGCTCGAACGTCGGGAACAACTGCTTGAGCTTGAAGCCTCGGGCGGTCAGTTTTGCCCGGCCTTCCAACGGTTCGGTGTGACCATTCAGGCGAATCTGTGCATCCAGCTTGCCACCGGCCACGCCAAATCGCAGCGGCTCAAGACTGAGCACGCCATCGGTGAGCACCAAGTGCGTGTAGAGATCGTTGAACGGTAACTTTTCGCTATGGACGATGCGCTTTCCAGTGAATTCGACATCCGCATCCATGTCGCGCCAGCGATCGGTCTTGAACTCCTCGACCGGCAGCACCTTGTCCGCCGGTTGCTTGCTCTCGCCGCCGCGGGCTTTCTGCTTGGCATTGGAGTCGGCGCCGATCAACGGGGCCAGGTCGGCGAACAACAATTGATTGGATAACAACGAGCCGCTGAGTTTAGGACGGGGCTGGCCGGCGACGTAAGCCAGGCTGCCATGGATGTCGCTCGAGCCGATCGTGCCGTTGAACTCGTCATAACGAAATACTGCACCGCCCGGCTCATGCAGCTTGGCAATCAGATGGCCGTCGGTGGCATACGGCGGCGTATCCGGCAGGGTCACACCGGTCAGGGGATAAAGATTGCCCAGGCTGGTGCCGGCCAGTTTCAGGCGTAAATCCAGGGCGCCCAGATTCATCGGATCGGTCAACGTGCCCGCCAACTCTACGCTGGTATCGCCGATCTTCGCTTGCGCCTGAAGCGGAAACGGCCGGGCTGCGTCCTGCAGCGCCAGCAGCCCACCGATTTTGCCCTGCCCCGTGAGTTTCTGAGCGTGGTACTGGCCTTTGACCTTTAGCGCAAACGCGTAATCCTGCGGCGCACTGCCCTGCCCGGAGGCCGTTTTCGCCGCTTTGTCGCCAACGATTTCGCTGAAGGGGATCGGCTTGCCCAGCGGGTCGATCAGCAGGTCCAGTTGAGTCTTCAGGTTCTGGTCGTCAAGAGTGACATGTCCTTTGTCGAAGCCGATCGCCCCGATATCCACTACCCAGGACGAGGGCTCGGCGTTCGGGTCTTTCGGATCGAACTTGAACGTCCAGTTGGCACGACCGTCGGCCAGGCGCTGCAACGCGGCATTGGGTTCGGTGAGGTCGATGCGCGGGATCACCACACGCTGCGCCAACAAGGCCAGGGGTGAAATGCGCAATTCGACGCGCTTGAGGCTGGCCATCTGCGGCGCATTCGACCAGTCCGGGTTGCCCAGGCTCAGATCCTCGGCCACCACATGCGGCCAGGGCACCCAGGCACGCCAGCCGCCCTCGTCGCGCTCGCGCTGCCAAACCACCGCCAGATTGCCGTTGATCGCGAATGGACGGTGCAGTTCTTCGGATACTTTGGCGTTCAGGGACGGTTTGATCCGATTCCAGTCGAAGAACACGATGACCAGCACCAGCACGGCCAGCAGGACAACAAGGCTGGTCACGGCCCAGGCGAGAATTTTACGAGTGCGCGTCATTGCACAGAGCTCCTGATACGACTGAGCATCACGATCGCGATGCTCAGGAGAAACGCAGGGCCAGAACCGGCCCGTCATGGAATCTACGACTGGCAAATGGCCCGCAGGTTTAATTGAAAATCCGATTTTGCCGCCGTTGACGATTGAGCATGGCGCCCCTCCTCCCGGACAGCGTTACCGGGGCCGCACTTTTGCGTGGCGCGGTTGAGTCGAAAATACCCACCCCGGTGCGCCGCAAAGGCCCGGTTTAGAAGGGCTGTAGAGAACAATCAATTCCGTTGATTATTAACATTGCGTTTATGAACTTTTATATCGACTTATCAAGAGTAGCATTACCTTCGTACCCAATTTATCGCACTCCTACGGAGCACCCCATCATGAAACGCCAACTTCTGCTTAGCCTTACACTTTCAATGCTGGCCAGCACCGCTTTTGCGCTGCCGGCCGCTGACCAGGCCACTCCGCAAGTGAAAGACACTCACTCGGTGTTCAGCCAAACCGTTGCCGCTGATGGTTCCGACCGTACCCCAGGTCAAACCGTCGCTGCTGATGGCTCCGACCGCACTCCGGGTCAAACCATCGCCGCTGATGGCTCCGACCGCACCCCAGGGCAAACCGTCGCCGAAGGTGGTAACGATCGCCTGAGAGAAAAAGGCCTGATCGCTGAAGACGGCTACGACCAGACTCCACAAGGTCAAACGGTTGCCGCTGACGGTTCCGACCGCACTCCAGGTCAAACCATTGCTGAAGGCGGTGGTGACCGTGTTATCGAACGCAACAGCGCTATGAGCTAAGCCCATGGCGGCCTTGAAAAAAAGCCCAATCAACAGATTGGGCTTTTGATTTTCTGGTCATTGCCTTTTGTAGAATTCGCACCGCCCCGCCTGATCCCGCCTATGTCGTTCGACGCCGGCAAAGCCGATTTGCTAGAGTGCGCCGCAGTCCTATTCAGAAAACGTCATTGCGATGCTGCCCCGCGCCGAACAGAAACAACAAACCCGCAACGCCTTGATGGACGCTGCCCGCCATTTGATGGAGGGCGGCCGAGGATTTGGCAGCCTGAGCCTGCGTGAAGTCGCGAAAACCGCCGGAATCGTCCCCACCGGCTTTTATCGGCATTTCGCCGACATGGATGAACTCGGCCTGGTGTTGGTGAGCGAGGTCGGCCAGACCTTCCGTGAAACCATTCGCCTGGTGCGGCACAACGAGTTTGTCATGGGCGGCATTATCGACGCGTCCGTGCGGATATTTCTCGATGTGGTGTCGGCCAACCGTTCGCAATTCCTGTTTCTCGCCAGAGAACAGTACGGCGGTTCGTTGCCGGTACGCCTGGCCATCGGTCGCTTGCGCGAGAACATCAGTTCGGACCTGGCTGCCGACCTGTCCTTGATGCCGAAACTGCAACACCTGGACATGGCCGGCTTGAGCGTCATGGCCGATCTGATCGTCAAGAGCGTGTTCGCCACATTGCCGGACATCATCGACCCGCCAGCCGATGCGCTGCCTGAACACTTGACGCCGCAAGCAAAGATCACCCAGCAGCTGCGGTTCATCTTTATCGGCCTCAAGCATTGGCAGGGGCTTGGAAGTACCGAGTAACGCTTAAGAAGATCGCAGGCTTGGGCAGCGCCTACACTGCGCCGCGCCACTGTGCCATCTCTGTTCGCCACAAATTGGTGCAGTTTGAAAAATCTGCGCACCAATTTCAGTCAAGATCCTGAGCACCTCGAAACTTTTCCTACGCTGCCTACAGGTATTTCCTACACGCCCCCAGATTGGCAAGCCCCTTGCTCTAGCCTGAGCATTGTCCATTGCTGGAAGCTTTCCGATGCTGGTGATTCATCGCAGAATCGACCCTCAACCCGACTGGGCCGCCGAATTGCACCTGACCTTCGAGGCCAGGAGCAAAAGCCGCTTGCGCTGTTTCAGTGCCGAAGGTGAGGACGTCGGTTTGTTTTTGGAGCGCGGTCAACCACCCTTGTATGACGGCGAATGTCTGCAAGCCGAAGACGGCCGCGTGGTACGCGTCTGTGCCCGTCCCGAACAATTGCTGCACGTCACCTGCACCAATGCCTACGAATTGACGCGTGCCGCCTATCACCTGGGTAATCGCCATGTCGCCCTGCAAGTGGGCGACGGCTGGTTGCGCTTGCTCGACGACTACGTGCTCAAGGCCATGCTCGAACAACTTGGCGCGCAAGCCGAACCCATCGAAGCGGCCTTTCAACCTGAACACGGCGCCTACGGCGGCGGCCATCACCATTCCCGCCACGGCGACGAAGACTTCAACTATCCGCCAAAGCTGCATCAGTTCGGCGTGCGCCCATGAACCCTGCATGGGCCCTGCTGCGCCTGGCCAGTCCGCAATTGCCGATTGGCGGCTACAGCTATTCCCAAGGCCTGGAAATGGCGGTGGACAACGGCCAAGTGCACAATCCCGACAGCGCGCGGCGCTGGATCAGCGATCAGTTGCTGCTCAATCTCGCCCGCTTCGAGGCGCCGCTACTGCTCGCCCATTGCGTGGCCGCGGTCGAGGAGAATTGGAGCGAACTGCTGCAGCGCTACGAAGAACACCGTGCCAGCCGGGAAACCCGCGAACTGCATCAGGAGAGCCGGCAAATGGGCTATTCCTTGCAGCAGTTACTCAACGGCCTGCCTGAACTCGATGCACCGGCCCGCGCCTTCCTTGAACAACGACCCGAACCGCACCTGGCCCTGGGCTGGGCGCTGGCCGCCCGCGCCTGGCGGATCAGCCCGCAGGATGCACTGGCCGCGTGGCTCTGGAGCTGGCTGGAAAACCAACTGGCGGTATTGATGAAAACCTTGCCACTGGGCCAACAGGCTGCGCAGCGCTTGACCAGTGAACTGCTGCCGCTGCTGCAACAGGCCCAGCAGGATGCTACCCGAATCAACCCCGAACACTTTGGCAGTGCCGCGTTTGGCCTGTCCCTGGCGTGCATGGCCCACGAGCGCCAGTACAGCCGTCTGTTCCGTTCCTAAGGACCCCTTATTCTGGAGAATCACATGAACACACAACCCTTGCGCGTCGGCATCGGCGGCCCCGTCGGTTCCGGTAAAACCGCCCTGACCCTGGCCCTGTGCCTGGCCCTGCGCGAACGCTACAACCTGGCAGTGGTGACCAACGACATCTATACCCGCGAAGACGCTGATTTCCTGGTGCGCAACGAAGCGCTGGCGCCGGAACGCATCATCGGCGTGGAGACCGGCGGCTGCCCGCACACGGCGATCCGCGAAGACGCCTCGATCAATCTTGAAGCCGTGGATCAATTAAACCGCCGTTTTCCGGGCCTGGACCTGATCCTGGTGGAATCCGGTGGCGACAATCTCTCGGCCACCTTCAGCCCGGAACTGTCCGACCTGACCATCTACGTGATTGACGTGTCCGCTGGCGACAAGTTGCCGCGCAAAGGCGGGCCGGGGATCTGCAAATCCGATCTGCTGGTGATCAACAAAATTGACCTGGCGCCCCTGGTGGGAGCGTCGCTGACGCTGATGGACAGCGATACCACGCGTATGCGCAACGGCAAGCCGTTCGTGTTCAGCAACCAGAAAACCGGCCAGGGACTGGACGCGATCATCGCCTTCATCGAACGCCAGGGCCTGCTGACGGCAGCCTGATCAAGACTTATCAACAAGGAAGCTTCTCGATGACACTCAAACGCATTCTGGGCGCAATGACCCTGCTGTTGACACCGACCATTGCGTTGGCCCACCCAGGGCACGGGGACAATGGCTTGGTCGCGGGCATCAGCCACCCGCTCGGTGGACTCGATCATCTGCTGGCAATGCTCGCGGTCGGCCTGTGGGCGGCTCAGCACAAAAGTGCGGCGCGTTGGGCGCTGCCGTGCACCTTCATTGTCACCCTGCTGATCGGCGGTCTGCTGGGTTTTGCAGGGCTGGAACTGCCGGCGCTGGAAGGTGGCATTGCCGCGTCTGTGTTGGCGCTGGGCCTGGCGGTGGCCTTGGCGGTGCGTCCACCGTTGAGCCTGGCAATGGCCGCAACGGCGTTGTTTGCGCTGTTCCATGGCGTGGCGCATGGCCTGGAGTTGCCGGACATGACGAGCCCTTGGGGATATGCCACGGGATTTGTCGCGGCGACCGCGGTGTTGCATGCGGCAGGTTATGCGTTGGTACGGGTGTTGCCGCAAGCTGCTGCGCCTTTAGTGAGACTGGCGGGGGCGGCTTCGGCGGCGACTGGCGTGTGGTTGTTGGCAAGCTAAATCTCTATTGCCCGTGATGGCGTCTTCGCGAGCAGGCTCGCTCCCTCATTTGCCCTGCGTACACAGTTTCATTGTGGGAGCGAGCCTGCTCGCGAAAGCGGCCTGAGAGACAACACAGCTCTAAGGCCTGCTAACATGTCGCGCAATCAACCCTGCCGTGACGACGCCAGCCAATGCCGCCTGTTTCCCGCTCCGCCTCCCAGCCTGAACTGACCGCCCTGTTTGCCTCGGTGCAACAGCACTTCCAGGACGTGATCGTGCCGCTTTGGCAAGGTCCCGGCTGGAATGCCGAGTTGGCGCTGCCCTATGAGGCGCTGGACGCCGAACACCACCCGTTGCCTCCCCAACGCTACCGGGCCATGGCCTGCGCGCGGCAGCTGTATCTATTTGCCAGCCTGATCGGCCAGGTGCCAGGCGCTCAAGAGCGCGCGGCAGCGCTGTTCCGTTCCTTGCAGCGGCACTTCCACGATGCCGAGCATGGCGGCTGGTTCTACAGCATCGACCCGCAGGGCGCGCCACTGGATCAGCGTAAAGATCTCTACACCCACGCATTCATTCTGTTCGCCTGCGCCCACTACTGGGACAAAGTCCGCGAGCCGCTGGTGGAATCGGTGCTCAACGCGGCCCTGGAAGTGATCGCGCAACGTTTCTCCAGCGGCGACGGCCTCTACGAAGCGAGCCTCGATCGTGATTGGTCATCGTTGAACAGCGGACCGCTGCAAAATCCGTTGATGCACCTGGCTGAAGCCTTCCTTGCCACGCTGTCGGTGCGTGAAGACCTCGCTGTGCAACAGGCGCTCGTGGACTTATGCACAGGGATGCAGCGGCGGTTTATCGAGCCGCAACACGGCGTGTTGATGGAAAAACCGCTGGAGGCTGTGGATAACTGGTTCGAACCCGGGCATCAGTTCGAGTGGTATTTCCTGCTCGAGTCGTCCGACCTGCTGCGTGGTTCTCCACTACATGCTTCGCTGGAGCGCGCTTTTGCCTTCACCGAACAACTGGGCGTCGACCCACACACCGGTGCCGTGCGGGCCATGCTGGACCTGGGTCCGGATGGCGGCTCACGGGACGCGACTCAACGGATCTGGGCCCAGGCCGAATACCTGCGCGCCTTGACCCTGCGACCAGGCAGTGAGGCTTCGGTGCTGCGTCAATTGCAGGCGTTGCAGCAGCGCTCGCTGCACGCGGGCGGCTGGTATGAATGCCGCGACGAACACGGTGAAGTGAGCCGGCGGGACATGCCATCGACTACCCCTTATCACTTGGCGACCTGTTATCGCGGGTTGGCTGAGTATCTTGGTTGACTGAACGGTCGCTTTCGCCGGCAAGTCGGATCGACGCATCGCTCGCGCCTACATTGCGAGGAATCCACCGGATTTCACGCAATCCACTTGCGATCCCCGGTAAAACTGATGGTCAGCCACCTCGCCGCATCAGGTTTGCCGAGCTTCGCGGAGATCTCCTCTCGTAGCGCATCCAGTTGCACCACGCTGCGCAGCGGATAATTTGTCGGCAACACGATGTGAATCTCGATAAAACACGCCCGACCGTGCTTCTGCACGTAGGAAATATAGTCGTCGAAACCATGCTCGATCTTCGCCTCTTCCATCACCTGGCGCACCTTGTCGTCCAGTTGATCCGGGGCGATTCCCAGCACATCGCGTAACGCCGGGCCGATGATCTTGAACGCCGGAGGGAGCATGCCCAGGGCCAGCAGAATCAGAATCATCGGGTCGACATACAACGCCCATTTTTCGTAGCCCTGGGTCTTTAGCAACAGCGCAATAAGAAAGCTCACCAACAGGCCGGCCGAGAGCATCGCGTCCACCAGCCAACTGATGTTGTCGAACTGGATCAGCGATGACTTGAGCGTGCGATTTCGATGGCGAACGTAGAAAAAGTAAATGAGCTCGGCGACGGTGAATACCGCCGCGTAGAAGATCACCAAGCCAAGCTCGACATCGCGTCCACCACTGATGATGCCGAACACTCCGTTGAGAAAGGCATAAATGGCCACCAGCAACAGGAAACTGCCTTCGATCACCAGCACCATGGGTTCCAGGTGCCAGGAGCCGAACTGGAAGCGTTGATTGCTTTCCTTGGCGATCAGCCTGGCGGTGATCAGCATCAGGACCTTGATGAAGGTTGCAACCAGCGAAAAGAATCCATCGAACAGGATGGATTGGGCACCCGAGGCAAACCCGGTGATGATCCCGGCGAATGTCACCACCAGCATCAGGAAGGTCGATTGCTTGAGCAGCGCCTGCTCGCCTCGATTGCTCACATGGTCTCCTCGAAAACCTTGAACCGCAGGGCGCGGCGAGGTTGTTGGATGAGGAGTCTAGCTGATGTCCGGCGTTGTCAGTTCCGGCCCCTTCGCGAGCAGGCTCGCTCCCACAGGTTCACCAAAGTCCCTGTGGGAGCGAGCCCT
>NZ_JBYTEO010000059.1:13872-42084 GCF_058791355.1 Pseudomonas sp. EB271-G4-1 | reverse complement strand
AGCCTTTTGCTTCCTTTTTGCTGGGCCGGCACTCCGGCGTTTGAAAAAGGGAGTCGCTGTAAAAGCGAAACCATAAGCGGCCGTTACCGCAGGAACGGATATGTACGCAGTCAACAAAAGATAGGCTACCAGCCACCTTCACCGATAAGCCACCTGCTACAGGGATCTGCGCCAGGCAGGCGGCTGCGTTAATATGCCCACCTCCTCGAACCAGAACAGGGCTCGCCTCGCGTAATGTCGGAAAAAGACACCATTTCCATTCAGTTGGTGCGTGAAGCGCTGCTGCAAAGTTGCGAGCCGGGCGCAGCCACCGATGAGGTATTGCACAAGGTCGGCATTGATCCGGCATTGCTCGCCAGCAGCGACGCCCGTGTTGCGGCCAGCGCTTATGCGCGCTTGTGGCGCTTGCTGGCGCGGCGTGGGGATGACGAGTTTTTCGGCATGGACCCGCGCAAGCTCAAATCCGGCAGCCTGGAGTTCCTCTGTCGCTGCGCCATGGTCCAGCCCAGCCTGGCGGCCGGGCTCACCACGGGTTTGAGTTTCCTGTCGTTGATGCTCGAGCGCATGCCTGCCGAGCTGGTTCATCAGCAAAGCCTGGCGGAAATCGTGTTGCTCGAAGACGGCCATGAGCCGCGTCGGGCTTTCACTTATTTTACCTACTGGATGATCGTGCACGGCGTGGCCTGCTGGTTGGCCGGACGTCGAATTCCCATCCTGGCAATCGAGCTGCGCTGTGCGCAGCCGGATTTCTGCCATGACTATCAGGTGATGTTCTCCGAGAACCTGCGTTTCGACCGACCACGTACACGGATGATCTTTTCCGCTGACTGCCTGGGCCTGCCGATCAAGCGCAGCCTTGAGGAGCTGCGGCGCTTCCTGGCCCATGCGCCGGCCAACATCCTGGTCAAGTACCGCGACCCGCAAAGCCTGGCCAGCCGAATCAAGCAGGACCTGCGGCATCTGCCCGCCGAGCAGTGGCCGGAAACCGAGGTCCTGGCGCAAAGCTTGTGCATGTCGGCCTCGACCCTGCGCCGTCGCCTTGCCGAGGAAGGCCAGACGTATCAGGGGCTCAAGGACAGCGTGCGCAAGGAACTGGCCATCGCCTGGCTGGCGGAACCGGCCATCAGCTTCGCCGACATCGCCGCCCGGCTGGGGTTTGCCGATACAAGTTCGTTCTACAAGGCATTTCGCAAATGGTCGGGGTCCAACCCCGGGCATTACCGCAGTTTGATTCTCAACGAATCTCCCTAACCCCCCTGTAGGAGCTGCCGCAGGCTGCGATCTTTTGATCCTGATCTTTTCGGGGCCGCTGAAAAACAGATCAAAAGATCGCAGCCTGCGGCAGCTCCTACAGGGATCGCGTTCCCAGGTTGGTTTTTGGCCAAACCAGTCAAGCAACTTGATAACTTTGACCATTGCCCCACACCCCGCCTGGAGCGAGTATTTCCCTGTTGGTTACGGTTCCCCCACCTAACAAAAAATACAGGGACTCTGGCAATGCGCGATTACTTGTCTGCTGTTTCACAGTTCAACTACCAGCACACCGTCGATGCCGCACTCGCAGGCAATCTGACCGCTCTCAACGCCTGTATCGAATGTTGCGACCGGCATGCGCTCCCTGGGCGTATCGCGTTGTTCTGGGAGGGACGTGACGGCACCAGCGCGACCTACACTTTCACCGACCTGCAGGACAAAGCCGCGCGTTTCGCCAACTTCCTGCTGGCCCAAGGCGTGAAGAAAGGCGACAAAGTCGCCGGGCTCCTGCCACGCAATATCGAATTGCTGATCACCGTGTTTGCCACCTGGCGCATCGGCGCGGTGTATCAACCGTTGTTCACCGCTTTCGGCCCCAAGGCCATCGAGCATCGCCTGGGTAGTTCCGGAGCCAAAGTAGTGGTGACCGACGCGGTCAATCGCTCGAAACTCGCGGAAATCGCCGACTGCCCAACCATCGTCACCGTCGCAGGTGCCAAAGGGCAGGGCATTGTCCGTGGTGACTACAGCTTCTGGGCCGAACTGGCCAACTACGGCAATGATTGCGAACCGGTGCTGCTGACCGGCGAAGACCCGTTCCTGCTGATGTTTACCTCGGGCACCACTGGCCCTTCAAAAGCGCTGTCGGTGCCGCTCAAGGCCATCGCCGCCTTCAAGGGCTACACCCTTGACGCAGTGGATCTGCGCCCCGAAGACGCCTTCTGGAACCTGGCCGACCCGGGCTGGGCCTATGGCATCTATTTCGGCGTGACAGGTCCGCTGTCCATGGGGCATCCGATTACTTTCTACGATGGTCCGTTCACCCTGGAAAGCACCTGCCGGGTGATCAACAAGTACGGGATCACCAACCTCACCGGCTCACCGACGGCTTATCGCCTGTTGATCGCCGGTGGCGAGGAATTCGCCAGGTCGATCAAGGGCAAGCTGCGCATTGTCAGCAGCGCCGGCGAGCCGCTGAACCCGGAAGTGATCCGTTGGTTCGCCGATAACCTGGACGTGGTCATCCATGACCATTACGGCCAGACCGAACTGGGCATGGTGCTGTGTAACCACCATGGCCTGGAGCACCCGATCCATATGGGCGCCGCCGGTTTTGCCTCGCCCGGCCACCGCATCGTGGTGCTGGACGATGACTACCGGGAACTGGGCGTCGGCCAGCCGGGGATTCTCGCCATCGACCGTACCCAATCGCCGATGTGCTGGTTCGCTGGCTACGAAGGCGCGCCGACCAAGGCCTTCGTCGGCAATTACTACTTGAGCGGCGACACGGTCGAGTGGAACCCGGACGGCAGCATCAGCTTCGTCGGCCGTAGCGACGACGTGATCACCACCTCCGGCTACCGCGTCGGCCCGTTCGATGTGGAAAGCGCATTGATCGAGCACCCGGCGGTGGTGGAAGCCGCAGTGGTCGGCAAGCCCGATCCGGAGCGCACCGAGCTGGTCAAGGCCTTCGTCGTGATCTGCTCGCAATACCGCGCAACCCCGGAGCTGGCCGAAGAGTTGCGCCAATACGTGCGCAAGCGCCTGGCGGCGCACTCGTATCCCCGCGAAATCGAATTTGTCAGCGAGTTGCCGAAAACCCCAAGCGGCAAATTGCAGCGCTTTATCTTGCGCAACCAGGAAGTCGCCAAGGCTCAAGAGGCCGCGGCGAAGAACGTTCCAGCTTGAATCCAAGGAAACAATCATGCAGATCGAAAACAAGGTTTTTCTCGTCACCGGCGGTGCTTCCGGCCTCGGTGCGGCCACCGCTGAAATGCTGGTCGCGGCCGGCGCCAAGGTGATGCTGGTGGACATGAATGCCGAGGCTGTCGCGGCGCAGGCCCAGCGCCTGGGCGCGCAAAGCGTGGTGGCGGACATCAGCAGCGAAGCAGCGGCCGAGGCCGCGGTGCAGGCAACGGTCAAGGCCTTCGGTGGCCTCAATGGCCTGGTCAACTGTGCCGGCATCGTGCGTGGCGAAAAGATCCTGGGCAAGAACGGTCCGCATGCGCTGGCAAGCTTCAGCCAGGTGATCAACGTCAACCTGATCGGCAGCTTCAACATGTTGCGCCTGGCCTCGGCGGCGATTGCCGAAACCGAAGCGGACGCCGATGGCGAGCGCGGCGTGATCATCAACACCGCCTCTGCGGCGGCTTACGACGGCCAGATCGGCCAGGCGGCGTACTCGGCGTCCAAGGGGGCGATCGTCAGCCTGACCTTGCCGGCCGCCCGTGAACTGGCGCGCTTCGGTATCCGCGTGATGACCATCGCCCCGGGCATTTTCGAAACGCCGATGATGGCCGGCATGACCCAGGAAGTGCGCGACTCCCTGGCTGCCGGCGTGCCGTTTCCACCGCGCCTGGGCAAACCCGCCGAGTACGCTTCGCTGGTCCGGCATATCATTGAAAACAGCATGCTCAATGGCGAGGTGATCCGTCTCGACGGTGCCTTGCGCATGGCGGCCAAATAAGGAGGATTTGTCATGACTATTGCCAACGATCCAATTGTTATCGTCAGCGCCGTGCGCACCCCGATGGGCGGCTTCCAGGGCGAACTGAAAAGCCTCACGGCGCCGCAACTCGGTGCCACCGCCATCAAGGCCGCGGTGGAACGTGCTGGCGTTGCCAGCGATGCCGTCGACGAAGTGCTGTTCGGCTGCGTATTGCCTGCCGGCCAGGGCCAGGCGCCTGCGCGTCAGGCGGCACTGGGCGCCGGCCTGGATAAATCGACCCGTTGCACCACCCTCAACAAGATGTGCGGCTCGGGCATGGAAGCGGCCATCCTGGCCCATGACATGCTGGTGGCCGGCAGCGCCGAGGTGGTAGTCGCCGGTGGCATGGAAAGCATGTCCAACGCGCCGTACCTGTTGGACCGTGCACGCAGTGGCTATCGCATGGGGCATGGGCGGGTGCTGGATTCAATGTTCCTCGACGGCCTGGAAGACGCCTACGACAAGGGACGCCTGATGGGAACCTTCGCCGAAGACTGCGCCGAAACCAATGGTTTCAGCCGCGAAGCCCAGGATGCGTTTGCGGTGGCCTCGACCACCCGCGCCCAGCAGGCCATCAAGGATGGCAGCTTCAAGGACGAGATCGTGCCGTTGACCGTCACCGTCGGCAAGGAACAGGTGACGATCAGCAACGACGAGCAGCCACCGAAAGCCCGACTGGACAAGATTGCTTCGCTGAAACCGGCGTTTCGCGATGGCGGTACCGTGACGGCGGCCAACTCCAGCTCCATCTCCGACGGCGCGGCGGCACTGGTGCTGATGCGCCGTTCCGAAGCCGGCAAGCGTGGCCTCAAGCCACTGGCGGTGATCCACGGTCATGCGGCATTCGCCGATACGCCGAGCCTGTTCCCGGTTGCACCGGTGGGCGCGATCGAGAAATTGATGAAGAAAACCGGTTGGTCGCTGGACGACGTCGATCTGGTGGAAGTCAACGAAGCCTTCGCCGTGGTCAGCCTGGTGACCATGACCAAGCTGGAAATCCCTCACGAAAAACTCAACGTGCACGGCGGCGCCTGCGCCCTCGGCCACCCCATTGGCGCCTCTGGCGCACGGATCCTGGTGACCTTGCTCTCGGCCCTGCGCCAGAAAGGCCTGAAGCGCGGCGTTGCAGCGATTTGCATCGGTGGCGGCGAAGCGACGGCCATGGCCGTGGAATGCCTCTACTAACACGACCCCTGTAGGAGCTGCCGCAGGCTGCGATCTTTTGATCTTGATCTTTAAAAGCAACATCAAAAGATCGCAGCCTCGTTTCACTCGTCAGCTCCTACACAGGGGGCGATTACCTTTTCAAGGAATGGTCATGATCCCTAATGACGAACAGCAGCAAATACGCGACGCGGCCCGGGACTTTGCCCAGGAACGGCTGAAACCCTTCGCCGCCGAATGGGACCGTGAACACCGCTTTCCCAAGGAAGCCATCACCGAGATGGGCGAACTAGGCTTCTTCGGCATGCTGGTGCCGGAGCAGTGGGGCGGTTGCGATACCGGTTACCTGGCCTACGCCATGGCCCTGGAGGAAATCGCCGCGGGCGACGGTGCCTGCTCGACCATCATGAGCGTGCACAACTCGGTAGGTTGCGTGCCGATCCTCAACTACGGCAACGACGATCAGAAAGAGCGCTTCCTCAAACCCCTGGCCAGCGGCGCGATGCTCGGGGCTTTTGCCCTCACCGAACCCCAGGCCGGCTCCGACGCCAGCGGCCTGAAAACCCGCGCGCGCCTGGAAGGCGATCACTACGTGCTCAACGGCTGCAAACAGTTCATCACCTCCGGGCAGAACGCCGGGGTTGTAATCGTGTTCGCCGTGACCGACCCGTCGGCCGGCAAGCGCGGCATCACGGCGTTCATCGTGCCCACCGATTCGCCGGGCTACAAAGTCGCCCGGGTCGAGGACAAGCTCGGCCAGCATGCCTCGGACACCTGCCAGATTCTGTTCGAAGAGGTGAAAGTGCCAGTGGCCAATCGCCTGGGTGAAGAGGGCGAAGGCTACCGGATCGCCCTGGCCAACCTCGAAGGCGGGCGTGTCGGCATTGCCTCGCAATCGGTCGGCATGGCCCGCGCCGCGTTCGAAGCGGCCCGCGACTATGCCCGTGAGCGCGAGAGCTTCGGCAAGCCAATCATCGAACACCAGGCCGTGGCCTTCCGCCTGGCGGACATGGCGACCCAGATCGCCGTGGCGCGGCAGATGGTGCATTACGCGGCGGCGCTGCGCGACAGCGGCAAGCCGGCGTTGGTGGAAGCGTCGATGGCCAAGCTGTTCGCATCCGAAATGGCCGAGAAGGTATGCTCGTCGGCGCTGCAAACATTGGGTGGCTACGGCTACTTGAACGACTTCCCGCTGGAGCGGATCTACCGCGACGTGCGGGTCTGCCAGATCTACGAAGGCACCAGCGATATTCAACGCATGGTCATTTCACGCAATCTTTGAAAAGGAACCCCTGTAGGAGCGAGCATGCTCGCGATGGTGGTCAACGATGACGCTGGGTGCCTGATACCCCACAGCGTTCTCTGGTTCATCGCGAGCATGCTCGCTCCTACAGGGACCGAGTGCTTAGCAGGAGTCAATTAATGAACTACGAAACGATTTTGCTGGAAACCCATGGCCGGGTCGGCCTGATTACCCTCAACCGCCCGCAGGCGCTGAACGCGTTGAACGCGCAGATCGTCAGCGAACTGAACCACGCCCTCGACGGCTTTGAGGCCGACTCGAACATCGGTTGCATCGTCCTGACCGGTTCGAAAAAGGCCTTTGCCGCCGGTGCTGACATCAAGGAAATGGCCGAGCTGACCTATCCGCAGATCTATATCGACGACCTGTTCAGCGACAGCGACCGCGTGGCCAACCGTCGCAAGCCGATCATCGCCGCCGTCAACGGCTTCGCCCTGGGCGGTGGCTGTGAGCTGGCACTGATGTGCGACTTCATCCTGGCCGGTGATAACGCCAAGTTCGGCCAGCCGGAAATCAACCTCGGCGTGTTGCCGGGCATGGGTGGCACCCAGCGCCTGACCCGCGCCGTGGGCAAGGCCAAGGCCATGGAGATGTGCTTGAGCGGGCGTTTGATCGATGCCGTGGAAGCGGAGCGTTGCGGCATCGTGGCGCGCATCGTGCCGAGCGATGAATTGCTGGATGAAGCGCTGAAAGTCGCGGCGTTGATTGCCAAGAAGTCGCTGCCGATTGCGATGATGGTCAAGGAAAGCGTGAACCGTGCCTTTGAAGTGAGCTTGTCCGAAGGCGTGCGCTTTGAACGTCGGGTGTTCCATGCGGCGTTTGCGACGCAGGATCAGAAGGAAGGGATGGCGGCGTTTATTGCCAAGCGTGAGGCCGAGTTCCAGGGCAAGTGATGTAATGGCCTGCGGGCCTCTTCGCGAGCAGGCTCGCTCCCACAGGGATCTCATTCACGCTGAGGTCCCATGTGGGAGCGAGCCTGCTCGCGAAGCTCTCAAGCTTTAAAGTGGGTAATTCTTCAATTCGCGGGCAATCACCATCCGCTGAATCTCGCTCGACCCTTCATAGATCTGCGTGATCCGCGCATCCCGGTAATACTTCTCGACCGGGTAATCTTCCAGATACCCATACCCGCCGTGAATCTGAATCGCTGACGAGCAGACTTTCTCGGCCATTTCCGAAGCAAACAGCTTGGCCTGCGAGGCCTCTGACAGGCATGGCTTGCCGGCCGTGCGCAGGCGTGCCGCGTGCAGGATCATCAGCCGCGCTGCGTTCAGTTGCATGTGCATGTCGGCCAGCAGGTTGGCGATACTCTGGTGTTCATTAATCGTTTTGCCGAACTGCACGCGCTCGCGGGAATAGGTCAGCGCCGCTTCGAATGCCGCGCGGGCAATGCCCAGCGCCTGGGCGGCGATGCCGATGCGGCCGCCTTCGAGGTTGGACAGGGCAATGGCCAGGCCCTTGCCGCGTTCACCCAGCAGATTGGCCTCGGCAATGGTGCAGTTGTCCAGAGTGACCGCACAGGTATCGGAGGCACGGATGCCCATTTTGTGTTCGGTGCGATCGACGATAAAGCCAGGGGTATCGGTCGGTACCAGGAACGCCGAAATGCCGCGCTTGCCAAGCTCCGGGTCGGTCACGGCAAACACGATGGCCAACTTGGCCCGTTTGCCGTTGCTGACAAACTGCTTGGCGCCGTTGAGCACCCACTGGCCATCGCGCAATTCGGCGCGGGTGCGCAGGTTGTGCGCCTCGGAACCGGCTTGGGGTTCGGTCAGGCAGAAGCACCCAATGACCTGGCCGCTGGCAAGATCGGCCAGCCAGGTTTGTTTCTGCTCTTCGCTGCCATAGTTGAGCACCGGCCCGCAGCCCACCGAGTTGTGGATGCTCATGAACGCGCCGGTGGCGCCATCGCCAGCAGAGATTTCCTCCACCGCCAAGGCGTAGGCAACATAGTCGACATAGGTGCCGCCCCATTCCTCGGGCACCACCATGCCCAACAGGCCCAACTCACCCATCTTCGCCACCAGGGCATCGTCGATCCAGCCGGCTTTTTCCCAGGCCTGGGCGTGGGGCGCGATTTCGCCCCGGGCAAAGTCCCGGGCCATGTCGCGGATCATGACTTGTTCTTCAGTCAATTCGAGGTCGTGCATGATTCAGCTCCCGCTCTCATCGAAACCGTTGAAGAAACTCGCTACATGTTCGGCGTCCAGCGCCTGGAGGGTGGGTGGGTTCCAGCGCGGATTCTTGTCTTTGTCGATCAGCAGGGCGCGCACGCCTTCGATCAGGTCGCCGCGCTCGAACCACTGGCGGTCCAGGTGCAGTTCAAGGGCGAAGCACTGTTCAAGGCTCAGGTGCCGGCCGCGCCGGAGCATTTCCAGGGTCACGCCCATCGCCAGGGGCGAGCGGGTCTGCAGCAGGTCGGCGGTGGTCGTCGCCCACTCATGGCTGTCGGCGACCGTTACCTCACGCATTTGCTCCACAATACTCGGCACATCGGGCAAGGCGAAGAAATGGTCGATAGCCGGGCGCAAGGCGGCCAGCGGCGCATCGGGCAACTGTTGCACCCCGAGCTTCGCCAGCAGGCCCTGAAGGTCCTTCAATGGCGTGTCGTGCCATTGCAGTTGATCGAGTCTGTCATCCAGCGTGGCCAGCTTGCTGCTGTCCAGATACCAATCGGCCAGACCGCAGTACAGCGCATCGGCCGCGCGGATCTGCACGCCGCTGACGCCCAGGTATATCCCCAGTTCCCCGGGGATGCGCGGCAGGAAGTAACTGCCGCCGACGTCCGGGAAATAACCGATGCCGACTTCAGGCATCGCCAATCGACTTTTCTCGGTGACCACCCGCAGGTCGGCGCCTTGCACCAGGCCCATGCCGCCGCCCAGCACGAAGCCGTCCATCAAGGCCAGCACCGGTTTGCGGTAATGATGAATCGCGAGGTCGAGGGCGTATTCCTCGACGAAGAAGTCTTGGTGCAGGGTGTCGCCGCTCTTGAAACTGTCGTAGAGCGAGCGAATGTCGCCACCGGCACAGAAGGCTTTTTCGCCGGCGCCACGCAGTACCACCGCATGCACCTGTTCATCCTGTGCCCAGGCGTCGAGCTGACGCTGCAGGTCGCGCACCATTTCCAGGGTAATGGCGTTGAGACCGGCGGGGCGGTTGAGGGTCAGGTGACCGATGTGGTTGCGGACCTCGGCCAGCACTTCATTTTGCGTGGCGACCATGGACGAAGTCCCCTTCGATAAAACCTCAGCAGTCATCACTAACTCCCTGCTTTTATTGTTCTTTATAGACAAGCTCGCGCGCGAGCGATGCAGGATCGTAACAGTGCAAATTTGCCATGTACAAGGCGAAATGATGCAGGTCGTCTCTGCATTTATGCATGGAAGGAAAACGCCGAGGCGCACTGTCCCGTCTTTGTTGACCCGTCAACGATGCAAGTGCTCTTGCAGGACTAGCGCGCACAAGAGCAGGGCTTTTTTTGCCACATCGTAGCGAGCCGGATAGTTGATGAACCCGTGAGGCATGTCGATGTACTCCTTGTGTTGCACCCGGACATCTGCCTTCTTGAGCCGACGCGCGTACTGCCGTCCCTCGTCCCGCAACACATCAAGACCACAGGTGATGATCAACGCCGGTGGCAGGCCTCGCAGGTTTTCAGCGTAAACCGGTGAGAGCCTGGGGTCTACACGGGACACGCCTTGCGGTATGTAATGCTCGATGTACCATTCCAGCATTTCACCGGTCAGCCCGGGTCCTTTGGCGAACTCGTCATGTGAGGGGTTGTTCGCCAGGCAATCGAGCAAGGGATAGAGCAACAGTTGAAACGCGAACCCTGGCGAACCCCGTGCGAGGGCCCACTGACTGACGGCAGCCGCCAGCCCGCCCCCGGAACCGCCGCCCGCCACGGCCATTCGCGAAGGAAGCAACCCCAGGCCCGAGCCTTCGTCAATAATCCATTGCGTTGCGGCGCAGCAATCTTCCACAGCCGCGGGGAACAGGTGTTCCGGAGGACGGGCATAGTCCACGGCCACAACGGCGCATCCTGCCCACTCACACATGTGCCGGCAAAAGCCGTCGTGGGTATCCAGATCGCCGGTGACCCATCCACCCCCGTGGAAAAACATCAATACGCTGAAGGGGCCCGGCCCGGCGGGCGTGTAGAGCCGCAGCGGCAGTGTTCTTCCTTGATTGTCGATGATCAGGTCGCGAACCCTGACGACCATCAAATCGCGCAGTGCAGTCCTGACGGTTTCCACGTCCGGTCTTGAGCCTCGCTGTGGGGCCGTCATAGCTCGATCCTGCAGGCCGTGGCCTCGGTGGTGAGTTCGACCACATATTCCTTACTGATCAAATCGCTGACCGCCAGGCACATCAATGTCGGTGGATGCCCCTTGAAAAATTTCTTGTGCGCCTTGGCGATCTCCGGCCAGAACTTCATGCTGGTGGTGTAGATGCGGATACCGATGATGCTTCGTCGATCGACGCCTAGCTGCTGGATAGAGTCTTCGATAATCTCCAGGCAACGCAGGGTCTGCTTGTACGCATTACCCGGCTTGAAGGGTTTGCCTTTTTTATCGAACGCCACGGTGCCGCCCATCAAGATTCGCTCACCGACCCGAATTGCCCGGCAGTATCCGGCCATTTTTTCCCAAGGGGCTTGCGAAAAAACCCGTTGAATCTTCATTGTGCCGCTCCTTTGCCCAGGTCGATGGGCAGTGATTTCAATCCACGAAACTGCAGGTTATTGGTGCGCCACACCGCTGGCTTTTGCGCATTCAGTGAAAGCTCTGGAAAACGCTTGAACAACGA
Organism: Pseudomonas sp. EB271-G4-1; assembly: GCF_058791355.1. Taxonomy (NCBI): domain Bacteria; kingdom Pseudomonadati; phylum Pseudomonadota; class Gammaproteobacteria; order Pseudomonadales; family Pseudomonadaceae; genus Pseudomonas; species Pseudomonas sp. EB271-G4-1. Next base: position 30,844 of record NZ_JBYTEO010000059.1, on the reverse strand, counting down.
GGTGAACACCACTTCCGCTTCCAGTCGGAACAACGCGGTGCCCATGCAGAAATGCTCGCCCCGGCCGAATGCCAGGTGGTCGTTGGGCTCGCGCTGGATGTCGAAGTGGTCAGGGTTTTCGAACTTTGCCGGGTCACGATTGGCGGCGGCGCGCATCAAGTAGACCAGCTCGCCTTGTTTCATCGTGACGCCGTGGATTTGCACATCTTCGTTGAGGACGCGATGACTGAAGGACCCGGCGGAATCGAAGCGCAGCATTTCCTCGATGGCCGGTTTGACCAGTGTCAGGTCGGCCTTCAAGGCCTGGTGCTGATGCGGATGTTCAAGCAAGTGCAGCAAGCCGATACACAGCTGATCGGCACTGGTGGTATAGCCCGCCACGAGGATAAACACGATCTGTGCCAGAACCTCTTCAATGCTTGATCCGCTCTCCTTGGCAGCCTCCAGTACCCGGCTGACCAGGTCGTCCTCAGGCTGTTTTCGGCGCTGTTCAATGATGTCGGCAAAGTAGGCGTACATTTCCTCCACACCCTTGAGCGCTTGCGCCGGTCCATAATCGGGGTCGAGACTGCCAACCAGGAAAATCAGGATGTCATCGGTCCAGCGCCGCAGTTTCAACGCATCCTCTTGCGCAATGCCGTAGAGCTTGGCCAGGATCAGCGCGGGTATGCGGTTGAGGAAGTTGGCCATCAGATCGGTGTGTTGTTCGAGGCAGGACAGCTCCTTATCGGTGATGGCCTGGATCGTTTGCCTCAAGGTCTCGATGGCGCGGGGTGTAAAGGCCCTGCTCAACAGGTGGCGGCTGGCCTTGTGTGCTGCAGCGTCCAGGGAGTACATCCATGCCGAGGCGAGTTTGACGAACCTTGCCAGTTGCGCTCGTTTTTCCTCGGGCACCTGCGCATCGACCAGTTGTTGCATGCGGTTGGAGGAATAGCGCCTGGCATCGCCTTGGGCGGCGAACACATCGCTGTAGCGGGTCAGGAACCAGGCCTTGAAGTGTGGGCACCAATAGACCGGATGGTGCTCGCGCAGGTAGCGGTAAGCCGGGTAGGGTGTGCGAACCGTGTCGCGATCGGTGAAGTCGAGCAGCGCTTGAACGTCCATGGTCATGACTCTCCATACAGTGCAGCGGTGAACTGGTGGATGTAGTCCGGTTTATCGATAGGCGCGCTGACCAGTTCGCTCGGCGGCGCCAGCAAGGCAGCCAGCGTGGCCAGTTGGTGTTCGCTGGCATGGCTGTCCAGTTCGCTGCCGTTGGCGACGAATCCGCCCTCGCTCAACGGCGCAGCAAACACTTCGATCAGGTCTTGCAGCGTTTGCGACGACACCAGATGGTTGTTCTCGACTTCCCCGATAATCAGGTCAAGAGCGCGAGCGTAGGTCAGGGCCACGGCCTGGCGGTGGGAGACTTCGCCCGGATTTCGACAGCGTTCGACCAGGGTCTTTTCAGTTCGCTGGGCAACGTTGGCGGTGGGCCTGGAGGCAAAACGCGGCCGGGTGATTGCATCCCTGGCCACCTGATAGGCCATGACACTGTTGTCCCCAGCAAACGTCACGCTGATCTCGCAGTCCATGCGCAACGTGACGATCTGGTTGTAATGGTGGAATCCCTGGGAGCCACAGATTTCCCGGCACATGCCCATGACATCCAGCGCCATCCAGGTGCCGACGCTTTTGGCGACGGCGGCGAGGATGTGCAGTTCCTTGCGCTTGTGCGGTAGTTCCCAGTGCGCTTCGAATTTCGACACGATCGCCTGTTCCAACAGCTTCAGGGCGAGCGCCTTCAGTTGTTCGGTGTATAGCCGTTGGCGGATCAACGGTTTGACCAACAGTGGTTCGTGGGTGTTGCCGGTTCGTACCTGGCGATGGCCGGTGAAACGGTAAGCCAGGTAGGTGCACAGGCTGGCTCCACTGCTCGCTGCGGCCAGGAGCAACAAACGTTCTTGAATGAACGTTTCCATGGCGCAGGTCAGGCGTTCGCTACGGGGGACATCGCTGCTGAACGTGCCGTCCCTGGTGAAGTGTGCGTGCCGTTGCATCAATGCATCCGAGGTCAGTTTCATCTGGTCGAAGCAAATGCCGGCCACCTGGTTGGCGTGGATTCCACCCTTGGGATCGCAGGCCACGACCTTGACGCCAGACAACAACGGGCCATTTTCCTGTTGGCGGATCTGCACCCGAAACCAGTGCGGCCCTTCGTCCTCGCCGTCGACGATCAAGCGCGCCAGCACCATGACCACTTGAGCGGCGTGCAAGGCATTGCCGATCCAGTACTTGCAAGCCGCCGGGGAAGGCGTATGCAGGATCAGGCACTGGCTCTGCGGTTCAAAGGTGACGCGAGTTTGCAGATTGCGCACATCCGAGCCGCTGTTGATCTCGGTGCAACCAAAGGCGTAAACCGCGCCCATTTCGATCACTTCCTGGCGGTAGCGCGCCACTTGCAACGCGCTTGCCTGGGCGAACAGGGCGTTGCCGGCGATCATGTGGTCGACGATCGAGGAGAACAGCGCATAGTCGTAGGCGCCAATCAGGCCCGTGCGTTCGTACATCTGGCGAAAGTCTGACTGGCGGGTCTGTCCCAACCACATGTCATTGGTGATCAAGCCATCGCGCACAATCGTGCGCATGCGCTCGACCGTCAGGTCCATGTAGTCGCGCAACGACAGTTGGTGGCGTTTTTTGGGGTCGAACAGCGGGGTGTCCAGCCGTTCCCGGAGTGAAATGCTCATCGGATGTTCCTCTCGTAGATTTCGAAAAAACAGTTTCGAAACCACCAGAGTCAGAGAGCTGGCGGAACTTGAAGCACGCGAAATCGCCGGCTGTAGCAGCAGTGGCTATTTTTCTTGCCTATAGCAGCTGCGTGCGCGAGGGATTCGCGGTGTTTCACAAGGAGGCGCGGTTCTGTTAAAGCGCAAAGCCAGTATCGCCACCCAACAACGTTGAGTTTTTCTCCATAGCCAGACTTCCTGTGTCATCGCTACTGGACTTTTACGGCGAGCCAGACTTCATAGTGAAAGGCAGACAACTCTGTGCGGTACGGATTGTACTTTAGCCGCTGAACAGTTCAGGGCAAGGTGAAATCCGACCACTAGTCGGACGTCGTACGGGACAACACCTCGCCAATACTGCGCCGCCTGGCCTGCAACTCAGTGGCATGGATCAGCTGTTCAAGGTCTTCAGGGGTAACGTCAATGAAGGCCTCCATCTGCGCCAGGGCCAGTTTCAGGTCCTGGGCGGTGATCGCCTGGCTGTCGACAGGAGGGTGGTCGGCGGGAACGACGGCCACCGGTTCGCTGGCGCGTTTCGGGTAACGGATGCGCGTCAAGTTGTTGTAGGCCAAGGCGCTGAACAGCATGGTCGATGCGGCGAGCATCACCGGGCCCAGGGCTTTCCAGTCCATGGCAATGGTCGCGGGGTCCGCCAGCACCATCAGCAATGCCAGTGCCCCGGCCGGCGGGTGCAGGCAACGCAGCCAGCACATCAGGATCAGCGCCATGCCCGCCGCCAGACACGCGCTGCCCAGGGTCCGACCCAGCACGTGGGCCACCAGCAACGCTACCACCGCAGCACTCAAGTAGCCGCCGAGAATCGACCAGGGTTGCGCGAGCGCGCCGGAAGACACGGCAAACAGCAACACCGCCGAGGCACCCAGCGGACCGACCAGGTGCTGCGCCACTTGCATGCCGAATACCTGAGCGCACAGCCAGACGCTGAACATTGTTCCCAGCGCCATGCCGATGGCAGCGCGACTCCATTCCGAAGGGCGGGTGTTGATGGCGGCGGGCAACCAGCGAGCAAGCATGATGAACATCGTTCCATTAAAAACCGAGGAAAAAAAAGGGCTTGCCTGGGAAACCCGGAAAGCCCTTGAAGGTGTTCCAACTGTTGGGGGAGGAACGGCGACAGTGTGCCGCGCCTTTCCTATGCTGACAAATTCATATTAATGAAGCTTCAGTTCATAATTTCTGATGTATCGGGAATTGCATTTCCATTGGATGTCCAGCGCCATGGCCAGCACCGCCATGGGGCTCTGCTTGTGTCTGGCCCATGGCTGTTTCTTCGCACGTTTTCTGTAGGAGCGAGCATGCTCGCGATGGATTTCCGGGCACCGCGGGGTATCAGGCAGCCAGCGTCATCGTTGGCGACCATCGCGACGTGTTATGCGACCACTTGAGCCGCCGGCCATTGCTGATAGGGAATCGGCAACTTGCGCGACTCGCCGCGGCCCATCGGAAAGTACAGGAAGCCATTGCGCGCCAGGCGCTCGGCATCGTACAGGTTGCGGCCATCGAAGATCACCGGTGCATTGAGCCGCTGGCGGATCAGATCAAAATCCGGTGCCTTGAATTGTTGCCATTCGGTGCAGATGATCAGCGCGTCCGCACCGTTGAGTACCGATTCCGGCGTACCCATCAGCATCAGCCTGCTTTCATCGGGGTATAGTTGCTGGGTTTGCTGCATGGCTTCGGGGTCGAATGCGCGGACATTGGCGCCAGCGGCCCACAGCGACTCCAGCAATGGCCGGCTCGGTGCATCGCGCATGTCGTCGGTGTTGGGTTTGAATGCCAGGCCCCAGACGGCAAAGGTCTTACCGCGCAGATCGCCTTTGTAGAAGGCCTTGAGGCGCTCGAACAGCTTGTGTTTCTGGCGCTGGTTGATGGCTTCCACCGCTTGCAGCAGGTCGCTTGTGCAATTGGCCTCTTCGGCGCTGTGGATCAGGGCACGCATGTCCTTGGGGAAGCACGAGCCACCATAACCGCAGCCGGGGTAGATGAAGTGGTAGCCGATGCGCGAATCGGCGCCGATGCCCAGGCGCACCGATTCGATATCGGCACCCAGGTGTTCGGCCAGTTCGGCGATCTGGTTGATGAAGCTGATCTTGGTCGCCAGCATGCAGTTGGCGGCGTATTTGGTCAGTTCGGCACTGCGCAGGTCCATGAACATGACGCGTTCATGGTTGCGGTTGAAGGGGGCGTACAGGTCACGCATTACCTCGCGCACGTCTTCGCGTTCGCAGCCAATGACGATACGGTCCGGACGCCGGCAGTCGGACACGGCCGAGCCTTCCTTGAGAAATTCGGGATTGGACACGATATCGAACTGCAACAGGCGCCCGACCTTGATCAGGCACTTGTCGATATGCGTCCGCAACGCATCGCCAGTTCCCACCGGCACCGTGGACTTTTCCACCAGGATCAGCGGTTGCTCACGGTGCCGCGCCACCGCCTCGCCGACCGCCATCACCTGACTCAGGTCTGCCGAACCATCGTCACGCGACGGCGTACCGACAGCAATAAACAGCACCTGGCCATGTTGCACCGCGAGTTTTTCATCGCTGGTGAACTGCAAACGACGGGCGTCCAGGCCTTCGCGCACCAGGCTGGCCAGCCCCGGTTCGAAAATGCTCACGTGGCCCTGTTGCAACAACTCGACTTTTTTCTCGTCGACGTCCATGCAGACCACGTCGTGGCCGACTTCAGCCAGGACGGCCGCTTGCACCAGGCCGACGTAGCCGCTACCCAAAACACTGATTCTCATGGCTTGCTCCTGCCCCGATCGAGTCCGATCAAGGTTTAGCATTGCCATGTTTCAGTTCGTCTATCGGTTCGTCGGCCAATACGGTGTTTGCCGGCAGAGTATTTGACTTTCCAGGCCACGACCGGCAGCGTAGCGGCATCCCTGTCTTACAGCGTTTTCTGCTTCCTCTTTATTCAAGGCCGTTTCGTTTGACTGACTTACCTGCTGCTGATCCAAAAGCCGCCAAACCCAATCCCCTGACCCTGTATCTGGCCCGACTGGCCCCCTCCAGCCAATTGACCATGCGTTACGTCTTGCAGGACGCCGCCGACCGCCTGGGCTTCGAAGACATGAATGTCGAGGAGATTGCCTGGCACGACCTGCAACCTGAAGACGTCATCGCCCTGGTTGCGACATTGCGCACCGACGGTTACGCGCCCAACACGTCGTCGCTGTACGTCAATGCGGTGCGCGGAGTGATGAACGAAGCGTGGCGCATGAGCCTGATCAGCCAGGAACACTTGTTGAAAATGCGCTCGGTCAAGGGTATCGCCGGCACGCGTCTGTCCCAGGGGCGCAACCTGCGGCGCTCATTGATCCAGGAATTGATGGAGGTCTGCGCCGCCGATCCTCGGCCACAAGGCCTGCGCGACGCCGCCATCATTGCGATCCTGTACGGTTCTGGCATGCGCAAATCGGAGTCGGTGAACCTCGACCTCAATCAGGTCGACTTCAATGAGCGCAGCCTGCGCGTCACGGCCAAGGGCAACAAACAGTTGATCAAGTACGCCCCGGCCTGGGCTTTCGCCAAGCTCGATGCCTGGCTGGAACTGCGCCGCTCGATGCTCAAGGAAGGCGAAGAGGACGATCCGTTCCTGTTCAACCGAATCCGGCGCGGCAGTCACATCACCCGTGAGCGCATTACCAAGCACGCGATCTATTACATCGCCCGGCAGCGGGGCACACAGGTGGGGGTGAAAATCATGCCGCATGATTTTCGCCGTTCGTTCATCACCCGGGTGATTGAAGAACACGATCTGTCCATCGCGCAAAAACTGGCGCATCACAGCAATATCCAGACCACGGCCAACTACGATGTGCGCGATGACAACGAGCGGCGTCGGGCGGTAGATCGCTTCGACCTTTGAGGGCCTTGGCTCAAGGTTCGCTCAGCACGTGCGCGTGGCCAATCGTCGAGACCTGCACGGCGCTGCCCGCCGGCGGCGCATACATGCCGGAGCTGCGCACCAGCAAGGATCGGCCAATCGGCTGGTCGGGGGCGCGAGGCTGTAACTCCACGGTCAAGGTGCAGGTGTTTCCGCTGAAGTCGCGGTCGATGACCTTTGCCCGGCAGCCAGCGACACCGGTGTCGTCTGGCAAGACGCTGGCCAGTTGCAACTGTTCGGGCCGGAGCATGATCTGCGCCGAGTGGTTGTTGCGATGATTGTTGACCGGTATCCGGCCCAGGTCGCAATGCGCCCAGCCCGCCTCGATCCTGGCCGGCATGACCACGGCGTCGCCAAGAAACAGCGCTGTCTGTTCGTCTTCGGGGTAGCGGTAGAGGTCCAGCGGATGGCCTGACTGCACCAGCCGGCCATGGCGCATCACGGCCAGTTGATCGGCGAAGGACAAGGCTTCGCTCTGGTCGTGGGTGACCAGGATGGTGGTGACCCCTGCGTCTTCCAGCAGGCGGGCGACCATCTTGCGCATGACCGCGCGCAAACCGGTATCGAGTGCCGAAAACGGCTCGTCCAGCAACATCAGGCGCGGCCGCTGCGCCAGTGCCCGTGCCAGCGCTACACGCTGCTGCTGTCCGCCGGACAACTCGTGGGGCCAGCGCGCGGCCATGGTCGAATCGAGGGCAACGCTGTCCATCAACTGGGCGACACGCTCGTGCTTTTCGTGGCCTTTGATCGACAAGCCGAAGCCGATGTTGGCGGCCACGGTCATGTGCGGAAACAAAGCGCCGTCCTGCGGGACATAGCCAATCAGGCGTTGGTGTGCCGGTACTTCATGGGTGCTGTCGACCAGGGTTTGACCATTGAGCGACAAGCGGCCGGAGTCAGGGAACTCGAAGCCGGCAATCATGCGCAGCAAGGTGGTCTTGCCCGAGCCCGAGGGGCCGACGATGACCGTACGGCTGCCGCTGGGTACCGACAGGCTGACGTTATCCAGGGCTTTGTGGGCGCCGTAGGACTTGTTCAGTGAATGCAGTTCAAGAGTGTTCATCGGCCAGCCGTTTTTTTCGATTGGTGATAAAGGAGCCCGGTCAGCGGCAGCGACAACAGGATCATCAGCAGGGCATAGGGCGCTGCCGCGACATAGTCGATTTCGCTGGTCATGGCCCAGAACCCGGTAGCGAGGGTCCGCGTGCCGTTCGGCGCGAGCAACAGGGTGGCGGTCAGTTCATTGGTGATCGCCAGGAACACCAGCGCCGCGCCGGCAGCCGCCCCCGGAGCGGCCAGGCGCAGGGTGATCAGCCACAACGCGCGGGCAGGGGAGCGGCCCAGGCTGCGGGCAATGTTTTCCAGTTCAACGGGTGCCTGGGCGATGCCGGCGCGCAAGCTCACCAGGGCCCGGGGCAAGAACATCAGCAGATAAGCCAAGAGCACGGTGATGGTGGTCTGGTAGATCGGTCGGGCAAAGTGAATGGTCACGGTCACCAGGGCCAACGCCACGACGATGCCCGGCAATGAGCTGGTGATGTAGTTGCAGCTTTCCAGTATCCGTTGCATCCGTCCTGGATAGCGGATTGACAACCAGGCGATGGGAATGGCCGCGCAGGTGGTCAGGGCCGCGCCCGCGACACCCAGCAGCAGGGTCTGTTGCAGGGCCGGCAGGAGCTCATCCAGGTCCCAGGCTTGCACGCCGCCGGCGATCAACCATCCGCCAAGGGTGATCAGGGGCACACCCAGCGCCAGGGCACATGTGACGCCCTGCAAGGTCAATGCGAGCACCCTGGCCGGGGTTTTCAGGTGCACCACCCGTTGCTCACGGGCACTACCGGTGCCCACGCGGGCGTAGCGCGCATGGCCCCGAGCGGCGGATTCCACGGTCAGCATCACCAGGCAACACAAGGCAAGCACGCTGGCCAGCATGTGGGCGGCAGGCCCGTTGAAGGTGGACTTGAACTGATCGAAGATCGCGGTGGTGAAGGTGTCGAAGCGGATCATCGCGTACAGACCGTACTCGGCCAGCAGATGCAGGCCGACCAGCAACGCGCCACCGCAAATGGCCAGGCGCAACTGCGGGAGCACGACGCGAAAAAATACCGCCCACGGCTTGAGCCCAAGGGATTCGCCGACATCTTCAATGGCCGGGTCGAGGCGCCGCAGCGTTGCGGCAATCGGCAGGTAGAGAAACGGGAAGTAGGCAATGACCGACACCAGCACCCCGGCAAACAAGCCGTGGATCGGCGGCACCAGGCTGACCCAGGCATAGCTGTGGACAAAGGCTGGCACCGCCAGGGGGGCCGTGGCCAGTAACGACCACCAGCGCCGCCCCGGCAGATCCGTGCGTTCGGTCAGCCAGGCCAGTGCCACACCCAGCGCCACGCAAAGGGGAATGGTCAGTACCACCAGCAACACGGTGTTGGTCAGCAACTCGCCCACCCGTGGGCGGAACACCAAGGTCACCACCGTGGACCAGCCGGTTTGCAAGGACACGCCGATGACGTAGGCAATCGGCAGCAGTGCCAGCAACGACACCAGCACCGACAACCCGACCACCCACGCGCCACCGCGGCTCGCGAACATGCCGCGTGACCGTCTACGTAAATTGGCGGGTAGCGCTTGGGCGGTATCCACCGGCAGGATTTCAGGCATCAATTAGAGCAGTCCCGCCTGAGTCATCAGCTCCACGGCTTTTCTACTGTCGAGTTTCGAGGCGTCCACGGACGGCGCGTCGAGCTGCTGCAAAGGCACCAGTTTAGGGTTGGATTCGGCGTTCTTGCCCACGGCGTATTCAAACGACTTGCCGTCCTTGAGGATGGCCTGGCCGTCCTTGCCAGTGATCCACTTGAGGAACGCCTGGGCTTGTTCCTTGTGTTTGCTGGAGGCCAGGACGCCACCTCCGGAAATGCTGACAAACGCTCCCGGGTCCTTGTGTTTGAAGTAGTGCAAGGCAGTGTTCTTGCTGTTCTCGCCGGTCTTTGCCTGATCGACGAAGCTGTAATAGTGGTATATCACGCCGCTGTCGATCTGCCCGGCATTCACCGCCTTGAGCACCGAACTGTTGCCCCGGTACGCGCTGAAGTTGGTTTTCATCGCCTTGAGCCACTCCAGGGTGGCGGCTTCGCCTTTTTGTTCGATCATGGCGGCAACGATCGCCTGGAAGTCGGCGCCGCCCGGGGATGCGCCCCAGCGGCCTTTCCAGTTCGGCGCGGCAAGGTCCATGATCGACTTGGGCAACTGGGCTTCGGACAATTTGCTCGGGTTGTAGACGAACACCGTGGAGCGTGCAGCGATGCCCAGCCATTTGCCGTGGGCCGGGCGGTAGGCTGAATCGACCTGTTCCAGGGTGGTTTTGTCCACGGGCGCGAACAAACCGGCGTTGTCGACCAGCACCATCGCCGGGGAGTTCTCGGTGAGGAATACATCGGCCGGCGAGTCGGCGCCTTCCTGCACGATCTGGTTGCCCATTTCGGTATCGTCGCCGTTGCGCAAGGTCACCGGAATACCGGTTTCCTGCGTAAAACCTTCGACCCAGGATTTGGTCAGGCTTTCATGCTGTGCGTTGTAGACCACGATACCAACGGTATCGGCGGCGTACGCGTGACCAGCGCTCAGCAAAGCGGTGGCCAGCAGGGCCTTTTTGAGGAACGAAGGGATTGGGGACTTCATGCGGCGCCGGCTCCTGTTATTTTGGGTCATGCAAGCTGATTCAATCGAGAAAAAGAACGACGTCAATTATTCTAGATCAATACGAATCATTTGCAGATTCAACGCCGGCTAATGTAGAGCCTCGAATGAGAAAAAATCGTCAAATCCTGTGGGCGAACCTTTGTAGCGAGGGGATTTATCCCCGTTCGGCTGCGAAGCAGTCGCAACGCTAATGCACACGGAATCAGATACACCGATTTGCAGGTTTTGGGGCCGCTGCGCGACCCAGCGGGGATAAATCCCCTCGCCACAAAGCCTCGCTTGGACAGGGGGATTGCATCATTGGTTGGCATTGGCGGATGGACAACCTTTTTGCGTGCCAGCCGCTGCCTGGCTGATCAGCGCGGCCAGGCGCCTGACGTTGTTCTGCTGCGCAGCTACCAGCTCCTCGATCGAGGGTCCTGATGGGGTCTGCAGGGTGCTGCGGCAATTTCCGATGACGTCCTCATGGCCATTGCTGCTGCGCAGGCGCCATCTTACGTCGAGCAATCCATACTGGCCGGGAATCGAATCGAAGCGCTGTACCTCCAGGCGCACCAACAGCCTGCGTTGCGGATTATTGTTGATCATCTGGTCGAGCAAGGCGCTGCGCAACTCATCCACCAGGCTGGCACCCCACCAGTCGGTTTCCAGGATCGCCATGCCGGTATTGCCCTGGCGTACGACGATCTGCGGGCGATCGACCTGCGGCGGGACGCTGAGCAATTCAATCTCGATTTGCGCGCCATTGCGTGAAGTGCCCGTCAGTTGGGCTGGGGTCAGGGTGTGAAACTGAATCGGATCGCTGCGGCAGGCGGCGAGCAACGACAACGCGGCGAACAAGGTGATTTTCAGTGAAAAAGCCATGAATGTTGCTCCTGTGGTCATTTGCTCGGCGGCCCTTGCATATCGATCGGCGCGGCATTGTTTGGACGGCCGCGAATCAAGGATTCCGGATGCCGGCCCAGATAATCGGCCAGATCACGCAAGGCGCGCGAGGTGCGTCCGAGCTCATCCATCGTCTGGCTGAGTTTTTCCCGTTGCGGCGAGTCATCGGCAAGCGTCGAATTGGCCGATTGCAAGGTGGTGCTGGCCGATTGCAGGGTTTTGCTCACGTCCCCCAAGGTGCTTTGTACGCTAGGCAAGGTCTTGGCATTGAATTGCGACAAACCCTTGCGCAATTCGACGAGGTTGCTGTCCAGATTGCCGGCGATCCGTTCGATGGGCAGTTGATTGATCTTGGTGACCATGGCCTCGAGCTTTTCCTGCAATTGTTCGAGGCTGCCCGGAATCGTTGGAATGGAAACGGGGCGGGCGGTGGGATCGAAAACGACTTTCTCGGCCTTGGGGTAAAAATCGAGTGCAATGTATAGCTGACCGGTCAACAGATTGCCGCTACGGGCCTGCGCACGCAGGCCGTTTTCGACGAAAGAGCCCATCAGGCGGACGCCCGCGGCTTCGTCATTGGGGTCATGATTCAAGGCCTTGAGCATTTTTGCGTGGGCCTGGCCGAGTCGTTGCGGATATATCACGATGCCGACATTGACCGGGAACGTGCGTTTCTTCGCGTCGAAATCCAGATTGATCGAGACAACTCGCCCGAATTCCACACCCAGGAATTCCACCGGTGCATCGACCTTGAGCCCGCGCAGCGCCTGATCGAAACGTAAACTCAGGTATTGCGCCTTGCCGTAGGGCGGGGCGAGGGCGGTTTGCTGGTCCTCGAACAGTTCGTAGGCATATTCTTCCGGGGCCGGTTTGTCGTCGGGGCTGTATTCCGGCGCACGGAACGCAATCCCACCCACCAGCAAGGAAGACAGGGACTCGGTCTTGACCGCAAAACCGTTGGCACCGACGCTCACGTCCACACCGCTGGCGTTCCAGAATCGGGTGTTCTCAGTGACGTACTGATCATTGGGGGCGTGGATGAACAGTTCGATGTTCACCCCTTTGCCATCGGGGTCCAGGGCGTAGGCCACGACCTGGCCGACCGGAATCTTGCGGTAGTAGACCGGCGAGCCAATATCCAGTGACCCCAGGTCCTGGGTGTGCAGGGTGAAACGCTTGCCCGGCTCGCCATAGGTGATGGCTGGCGGGTTTTCCAGGCCTTTGAAGGTCTTCGCCCGTGCATTGTCCTGGCCGATATCGGCGCCGATGTAATCCCCGGACAACAGCGTATCGATACCCGACACCCCGCCAGCGCCGATCCGCGGCCTAACCACCCAAAACTGCGAGTCTTTGCGGGTGAAGCTTTCGGCCTGTTTGGCCAGTTTGATGGTGGCGTTCACGCTCTTCTGGTCGTTGGCCAGTTCTACGTCCGAGACATGACCGATTACCACGTTGCGGTATTTGACTTCGGTCTTGTTGGCGGTCAGGCCGTCACCAGTCTTGAAGGTGACGGTGATGGTGGGACCTTCCTGCAAGATGCTGTGGACCACCAGCGATATCCCCACCAGCACCGCAACAATCGGCACGATCCATACCAGCGAAAAGCTGAAGCGGCGGGTCTTGATCGGAGCCTGTCCAGGGACCAGTGGCCCGTCAGTGGCTTGTGACTTCATCCGTGACCTCCTCATTTTGTGGTTGTTGCCGCTCTTTATCCCAGATCAGTCGCGGATCGAAACTCATCGCCGAAAGCATGGTGAACACCACCACCAGGCCAAAGAACAAAATGCCCGGGCGCGGTTCGATATCGGCCAGGGCCTGGAACTTGACCAGGGAGGCCACCAGGGCCACTACGATGACGTCAAGCATCGACCAATAACCGATGAGCTCGACAAAACGGTACATTTGCGAACGCTCGCGCAGTGCCCACTGGCTATCGCGCTGAACGGTCACCAGCAGCAGCGTCAGTGCGACGAACTTGACGCCAGGCACCGCGATGCTGGCGATGAAGATGATCAGGGCTATATCCCAGGCTCCGTGCTGCCAGAACTCAATCACGCCGCTCATGATCGTGCTGTCGGCGCCATTGCCGACCATCTTGGTGTTCATCACAGGCAGCAAATTGGCCGGGATGTAAAACACCAGTGCGGTGAACATATACGCCCAGGTCCGGGTCAACGAGTTGGGTTTACGTCGATGCAGGGGAGCGCCACAGCGCTCGCATTCATGGGGTTCGAAGGTCATGTCACAGGCCAGGCCGCAGCTGTGGCACAGGCACAGGTTGAGATCACTGGCGACAGGAGGTGTTGTCATACGATGTCCCATAGTTCACGGATATCGCGGCCGGCAATGCGGATCATCATCAGGCTGAGGATGGCCAAGGCGAACAGACCGATGCCGGGCAGCACATCCAGTAACCCGGCGAGCTTGATCACGGCGACCATTGCTCCCAGCAGGCAGACTTCCAGCATGCTCCACGGCCTGAGGGTTTCCAGCCAGCGCATGCAGAATCTGAAACCAGGTGAACGCCTGTGGGTGAGGGCGAAACCCAGGACCCAGATCAAGAGCACCAACTGGAAAATCGGCGCGATGATCATGGCGATCGCCGCCACCATGGCGATGAAGGTGATGGGGCCCAGGCTCAACGCCAGCACCGAATCCCAAAGTGTTGCGCTATTTTTCAGGCCTTTGAGGCTGATGCTCATGACCGGATAGAAGTTGGCGAAAATCCACAGCATCAATGCGGTGAAGGTCAACGCCAGGCGTTGCTCCACCGTCAGGCCGTTATAGCGCTGAAGCACGCCGCCGCAGCGTGTACACAGGGTTTTCTGATGTTTGGCGAGTGTGACTTTTTGATACACGCAGTCGCAGTGCTCGCAGATGATCAGTTGATCAGTAGTTGCCATGGGCCAGGCTCAACAAGAGGCACGAAGTTCAGAGCACCCCCTCAATATAGAAGTGACTCGCGATTGAGCAAATCGAAATAAAGGTTATGGGGTTGGCGCATGGGCCTGGCAGTCGACCAGATGCACCCGATTTACTGTAGGAGCGAGCATGCTCGCGATGGTCGTTAACGATAACGAGGGGAGCCTGGCACCCCGCGGTGCTCTCAGGTTTTTCGCGAGCATGCTCGCTCCTACAGAGACCGCCGCGTGCCGCAAGAGGGGCACGGGGGTTAACCGAGCACTTCGCGCATCCGGTACCACAGCATGCCGAGCGCCAGCAGCGGCGAGCGCAGGGCGCGGCCGCCCGGGAAGGTCATGTGCGGAACGGCGCTGAACACATCGAAGCCTTTGCTATGTCCGGCCTGGATCGCTTCGCCCAGCAGTTTTGCGCACCAGTGGGTCACGTTGAGGCCATGGCCTGAGTAACCCTGGGCGTAGAACACGTTCGGGTGTTGGCGCAGGCGCCCGACCTGAGGGAATCGATTGGCTGTGATGCCGATCTTGCCGCCCCATTGATAGTCGATGCGCACATTCGCCAGCTGCGGGAAGACCTTGAGCATTTGCGGGCGCATGTAGGCCGTGATGTCCCGTGGATCGCGTCCGGAATAATGGCAGGCACCGCCGAACAACAGGCGCCGGTCTGCCGAGAGCCGGTAGTAGTCCAGGCCGACTTTCTGGTCGCACAGCGCCAGGTTATGCGGGATCAGCTGCGCGGCAACGTCTGCCGACAAGGGTTCGGTGGCAATGATGTAGCTGCCGGCCGGGAGCACCTTGCCGCTGAGTTTCGGTTCGAGTTCTTCCAGGTGGGCGTTACAGGCAAGCACCAGGCTACCCGCGCGAACCGTGCCGCCAGCACAACGAACCTGCACGGTGTCACCATGGATCAACTCCAGCACCGGACTCTGCTCGAAGATCTGCACGCCAAGGGACGACGCAAGCCGCGCTTCGCCCAGGACCAGGTTCAAGGGGTGCAGGTGACCGGACCCCATGTCGACCAGACCGCCGGCATACACGCCTGAATTGACCACGTGCGTGCGAATCTGTCCGGGCTCGACCAGGCGGGTTTCGTGGGCGTACCCCGATTCCTTGAGCGCTGCGTATTCAGACGCAAGTCCGGCAAACTGCGCCGGGGTGTTGGCCAATTCGCAAAAGCCCCAGCGCAAGTCACAATCGATGCCGTGTTCGCGGATTCGCCGGCCCACCAGCTCGACCGATTCGATACCGGCGCGCTCCAGATAGCGCACGCCTTCGGCACCGATATGCCTGGCGAAACCACTGACGTCATGACCAATGCCGCGTATCAGTTGTCCGCCGTTGCGCCCGCTGGCACCCCAGCCGATCCGCCGGCCTTCCAGCAGGATCACCGAGAGCCCGCGCTGGGCCAGTTCGATGGCCGTGTTGATGCCGGTGAAACCACCGCCAATCACGCAGACATCGGCCTCAAGGTCCGCTGTCAGCCCGGGAAATTGCGCCATGCCATGGGCCGACGCGGCGTAATACGAGCGAGCATGTTCCTGTGTGTACTGGTTCATTGGTTGGACTTCACTTTGCTCCACGAGCGGGTCATCAGGCGCATGATCGACTGCGGCGGGGTGGTGGAGATATAGAGCTTGTCGAGCACTTCCTGCGGCGGGTAAACCTCGGGGTTGTTCACCAATTGAGGGTCCATGTACTGCTTTGCCGCCGGGTTGGGGTTGGCATAGCCGACCGAGGCGCTGACCTTGGCGATCACTTGCGGGTCGAGGAGGTAGTTGATGAACGCGTGTGCCTCTTTCGGGTTGCTGGCGTCGGCGGGAATGGCCAGCAGGTCGAACCACAGGTTGCTGCCTTCCTTGGGAATGGCGTAGGCGATGTTCACGCCGTTATTGGCTTCCTTGGCGCGGTTGGCGGCCTGGAACACATCGCCGGAGTAACCGAATGCCACGCAGATGTCGCCATTGGCCAGGTCCGAGACGTACTTGGACGAATGGAAATAGGTGATGTACGGACGGATGCCCAGCAGCTTGGCTTCGGCTTTCTTGAAGTCTTCGGGGTTCTCGCTGCGCGGGTCCATGCCCATGTAGTTGAGGACTGCGGGAAACACTTCATCGGCCGAGTCCATCATCGATACGCCGCACTGGCTGAGTTTCTTGATGTTTTCCGGCTCGAACAGTACGGCCCAGGAATCGATGCGGTCGATGCCCAGCACCTGCTTGACCTTGTCGACGTTGTAGCCGATGCCGTTGGTGCCCCACAGGTACGGCACCGAGTGCGCATTGCCCGGATCGTTTTTCTCCAGCAAGGCCAGCAGCTTCGGGTCCAGGTTCTTGAAGTTCGGCAGTTGCTCGCGGTCCAGCTTGAGGAACGCGCCGGCCTTCACCTGGCGGGCGAGGAAGTGGTTGGAGGGCACGACCACGTCGTACCCGGTACGCCCGGCGAGCAACTTGCCTTCCAGGGTTTCATTGGAGTCGAAAACGTCGTAGATCACTTTGATCGAGGTTTTTGCCTGGAAGTCGGCGAGGGTGGTCTCGCCGATGTAGTCGGTCCAGTTGTAGACACTGACCTGAGGCTGAGCCTGGGCGACGGCGCTGAACATTGCAGTCAGCGCGAGCGGAACCATGGATTTCAATAGACGCATATCGACACCTCTTGGAATTATTGGTTTTTTCAGGTGATTTTTGGTGTTCTGGCGGCCGCTTTCGCGAGCAGGCTCGCTCCCACCCGTCTCTTCTCCACCTCTCCGAGCCCACGAGACTCCTGGTTGTATCTGGGGGGGGGGTTTTTTGT
>NZ_JBYTEO010000059.1:0-13862 GCF_058791355.1 Pseudomonas sp. EB271-G4-1 | reverse complement strand
GCTCGCTCCCACAGGGGAATGCATTTCAAATGTGGGAGCGAGCCTGCTCGCGAAGAGGTCTTCGAGTCAGACGCTGAGCAACAGGAACTCGCGCTCCCACGAGCTGATCACGCGCTTGAAGTTCTCATGCTCGGCGCGCTTGACCGCGACGTAGCCGCGCACGAACTTGTCGCCCAGGTAGCGGCTGACGGTGGCGCATTCCTCCATCTGCGTCAGCGCGTCTTCGATGGTGATCGGCAGGCGCAGGTTGCGCCGCTCATAGGCCCGGCCCTGCACCGCGGCGCTCGGTTCAATGCGCTCGACCATGCCCAGGAAACCGCACAGCAGGCTGGCGGCGATGGCCAGGTAAGGGTTGGCATCGGCCCCGGGCAAGCGGTTTTCCACACGCATGGCGTCGGGGCTCGAGGTCGGTACGCGCAGGCCGACGGTGCGGTTTTCTTCGCCCCATTCGACGTTCACCGGTGCCGAAGTGTCCGGCAGGAAGCGGCGGAACGAGTTGACGTTCGGCGCGAACATCGGCAGGACTTTGGGGATGTACTTCTGCAAGCCACCGATGTGGTGCAGGAACAACTCGCTCATGTTGCCGTCGGCGTCGGCGAAGATCGGCTGGCCGGTGGCAATGTCCACCACGCTCTGGTGGATATGCATGGCGCTGCCCGGCTCATCGCCGACCGGCTTGGCCATGAACGTCGCCGCGACATTGTGCTTGAGCGCCGCCTCGCGCATGGTGCGCTTGAACACGGTGATCTGGTCGGCCAGGTCCAGGGCGTCGCCGTGGCGGAAGTTGATTTCCATCTGCGCCGGGCCGTCTTCGTGGATCAGTGTGTCGAGGTCCAGGCCCTGGAGTTCGCACCAGTCGTAGACGTCTTCGAACAGTGGGTCGAATTCGTTGGCGGCGTCGATGGAGAACGACTGGCGACCGCTTTCGGCGCGCCCGGAGCGGCCCATCGGGGCCTTGAGTGGCAAGTCCGGGTCTTCGCAACGCTGGGTCAGGTAGAACTCCATTTCCGGCGCGACAATCGGCCGCCAGCCTTTATCGGTGTACAGCTGCAGGACTTTCTTGAGCACGTTGCGCGGCGACAGTTCAATCGGGTTGCCGAACTTGTCGAAGGTGTCGTGAATCACGATGGCGGTCGGCTCGATCGCCCAAGGCACGACGTACACTGCATCGGATACCGGCTTGCAGACCATGTCGATATCCGCCGGGTCAAGCAGGTCGTAGTAGATGTCGTCGTCGACAAAGTCCCCGGTTACCGTTTGCAACAGCACACTTTCCGGCAGGCGCATGCCTCGCTCATGCAGGAACTTGTTGGTGGGTGCGATTTTGCCGCGTGCAATGCCGGTCAGGTCGCTGACGACGCACTCGACTTCGGTAATCTTGTGATCTTTCAGCCAAGTGAACAGCTGATCGAAAGGGACATTCATAAAGACCTCGTTATTGGTTTTATTAACGCCAGGAGAGGCCGGTTTCATCCGCCGGACACTTCCCCTGTAGCGCGTTGACGTCTATCTTGGGCGAGCCTTGCGGTTCCATCTATCCACTTTAAGCAGGACAAAGCGCACCAAAAGAGTGCGTAAGGTCACCCAATGACAGTCTGCAATTCACTACACGTTCAAGCGTTCAATACCTGTGATATCGCCGAGCAAATCCGTGCCACACCGGGCTGGGTCCAGCATTACCAACAGATGTCGCCGGGGCATTTTGCCGGCAGGGTGCGCTATCTGGATCTACAGGGCGTAGAGATTTACGAGGAGCACATGAACACCCGGGTCGAGCAGAATTTCAGCGCGCCACAAGGCGCGCTCGCGTTCTGTTTCGACCGTAGCGACAACGCGCTGTACGTGTTGAACGGCGAAAGCCGCAATATCTGGATCACCCCGGAGAACTACCAGGAAATCGCCGTGGTGTTCGGGCCCGAGTTTGTCCAGCGTCACGCCCTGGATGTCGCGCGGCTGGAGGGGTTGTTCATGGCGCCGCTCAATTCGCATCAAAATGCATTGTTCAGCCGTTGGCTCAGCGCAACCCTGACCCAGCTGTCGCAGACCTACGACCCGCCAAGCCGCGAAGCCTTGACCCAGCAACTGCTGGAGGATTGCCTGTTCATCCTCGACAACGCCTGTACCTGCCTCGACCCGGGAGCATTGCAGCGCCGGGCAGGGGAGCGGGCGATCATGAAGCGGGTAGGGGAATGGGCGGCGGAGAGCCCGGAGGAACAGCTCAACCTGTTGGCGTTGTCCGAGGTCGCCGGGGTTTCATTGCGCCAGCTGCAGCATGCCTTCAAGACCTTCACCGGCATGGCGCCAACCCAATGGCTGCGCCTGCGCCGCCTGAACAGCGCCCGTCGCGAACTGCTCAGCCGCACGCCGGCACAAACCACCGTGGCCGAAGTGGCGATGCACTGGTCGTTCTGGCACCTGGGGCGGTTTTCCAGCAGCTATCGCGCGTTGTTCAAGGAACTGCCGAGCGACACCCTCAAGCGTGCAAGCGTGGTCCAGGCAGCCGGGCGTGGCCGGCGCTAGAAAGTCGGTGGGGTAATCACCCAGATCACCACGGCATCCACGTCGCCGGGATTGCCATAACGATGCGGTTCCTGGCTGGAGAAACTGAAGCTGTCACCTTCATTGAGTTGAAAGTAGCGCTCGCCGACCCACAACTCAAAGCTGCCTGACAGCAGATAGCCGGCTTCTTCGCCGTCGTGGCTATAGCTTTGCTGGCTGTAGGTGCCGGGCGGGAAACGCGAGTGGAGCATTTCCAGCTGACGGTTGGCTTGCGGGGTCAACAACTGGTCGACGATGCCGTCTTCGTAATGCACGTTCAGGCGGCTGTGCTTGCGCACGACAATGCCGTCGTCTTCAGGGTCGGTGACCGCCTCGCTGGCGAAAAACCATTGGATGGTCACGCCGAGACTGCGGGCAATGTTGAACAGCGCCGGGATCGACGGATAGGCGAGATTGCGTTCCAGTTGGCTGATGTAGCCAGCGGTCAGCTCGCTCTGTCGGGCCAGTTCCGCCAGGGTCATGCCCCGGCGTTTACGCAGGCCGCGAATCCGCGTGCCGAGAAAATGCGGTTCGGCCTGGGTCTTGCTGTCATTGCTCATACTGAGTTCCAAACCGGTAAGCTACGGCCCACTGTAGGAGCTGCCGCAGGCTGCGATCTTTTGATCTTGTATTTTGAAAGCAGGTCAAAAGATCGCAGCCTGCGGCAGCTCCTACAAAGGTTGGCGCTAAAGCCCCGGAGTATAAACAGGCTTAAAGCTCCCACGCGACTTTAAGTCCCTCATAAATCGCTTCTTCGGCGGTACGCGGCGCCAGGCAGTCGCCGATACGCCGAAATTCCACCAGGCCTTGCAGTTGCGCGCCCAGGGTATCCACTGGCTGATGGCCCTGGCAAAGCACCAGCGTATCGACGTTCTCCATCAGCATCGGCTCGCCGCTGGCGGTGTGTTGCAGGTAGACCGTGTTGTCGTCACAACCGTACAACCGGGCGTAAGGGATGACGGGAATGGCGAGCTTGTGCAACTCGCCAGCCAATTGATCGCGCACGTACAGCGGCAGGTTTTCCCCGCAATGGGTGCCGTTGACCGCCAGTTGCACTTGATGTCCGGCACGGGTCAGGCGCTCGGCGATACCGGGGCCGATCCAGTCGCAGCGCCAATCGACCACCACCACCGAGCGGCCGATTTTTACCTCCTCACGCAGCACTTGCCAGGCATCCACCACGTGCAGCTCGCCACCGCGCTCGAAGGGCGGCCAATAGGGTTCAGCACCGGTGGCGACGATCACCGTGTCCGGCTTTTCCTGCTCCACCAGAGCGCGGTCGACCCGGGTATTGCGCACCACACGCACCCCGGCCAATTGCATTTCCCGCTGCAGGTTGGTGCTGGCACCCCCGAATTCACTGCGCCGTGGCAGCAGTTGCGCGAGCAACACCTGGCCGCCCAGTTGCGCGCTGGCTTCGTACAGGGTCACCTCATGCCCGCGCTGGGCGGCCACCGCAGCGGCTTTCATCCCGGCCGGCCCACCGCCGACGACCATGATGCGCTTACGTTTTACAGTCGCTTGGCGCTGGCCAAATATCAATTCACGACCGGTTTCCGGGTGCTGGATGCAGGAAATCGGCAAACCCTTGTGGAAGTGCCCGATGCACGCCTGATTGCAGGCAATGCACGCGCGCACATCTTCCACGCGGCCGTCGTCGGTCTTGTTGGGCATTTGCGGATCGCAGATTAACGCCCGCGTCATGCCGCACACATCGGCCTGGCCACGCGCCAGAATCAGCTCGGCTTCCTGGGGCTGGTTGATGCGCCCGGTGACGAACAACGGAATGCTCAAGCCAGCCTTGAAGGTGCCAGCCTCCTTGGCCAGGTAGGCCGCTTCGATCGCCATCGGCGGCACGATGTGCACGGCCCCCCCGAGCGATGCCGAGGTGCCGGCGACAATGTGAACGTAGTCCAGCAGGGGTTGCAGCGATTGCACGGCAGCCAGGGACTCGTCTTCGGTCAGCCCCTCGGGGTCGCGTTCATCGGCAGAGATGCGCAGGCCGATGATGAAGTGCTCGTCGGTCGCAGCGCGAATCGCAGCGATGACTTCACGCAGGAAACGCAGGCGCTGCTCCAGCTCGCCGTTGTAGCCGTCGGTGCGCCGGTTGACGCGCGGGTTGAGGAACTGCGCCGGCAGGTAACCGTGACTGGCAACCACTTCCACGCCATCGATGCCGGCTTGATGCAGGCGTCGGGCCGCCGCCGCGTAACCGTCGACAATCTCGTCGATCATTGCCTGGACCAGCGCCCGTGGCATAACCCGGAAGCGCTCGTTGGGCACCGCCGATGCCGAGTAAGCCACGGCCAGCAGGCCATCGCTGGATTCCATGATTTCCCGTCCCGGGTGGAACACCTGCGACAGCACCACCGTGCCGTGGGCGTGGCAGGTTTGCGCCAGCTTGCGGTAGCCCTCGATGCATTCATCGTCGGTAGCCATCAGAACGTGGGAGGTGTACCGCGCACTGTCATGCACCCCGGCCACCTGCAGCACGATCAGCCCGACGCCGCCTTCGGCACGTGCCCGGTGATAGGCAATCAGCTGCTCGTTCACCAGGTTGTCAGTGGGCATGGAGGTGTCGTGACCGCTGGACATGATGCGGTTTTTCAGGCGCTTGCCACGGATCTGCAAGGGTTCGAACAGGTGAGCAAAAGCTGGGGTCGGGCTCGACATGGTGCGCATACTCCGGGCGGGCTGACCTGTAGGAGCGAGCATGCTCGCGATGGACGTAAACCATAACGCGGGCATTCAGGCAGCCCGCGTTATCGTTGGCCCCCATCGCGAGCATGCTCGCTCCTACAGAGGCAGCAGGTATTCGTTGTTTTTGTTGGGTCTATAAAAATTTACCCGTAGTAAAAAATCAACTTGTTTTTTTACTTAGCCTTGATTAGTTTCGTGTCGAGCCCGCTCCTGGGGCGAACCTCACCAACAATAAAAAAGGGCCATGCCGACCTTGGGTCGCCTGGCACCTGCACGAGGAACCACTGATGAAATCGAATACGCTCAAGCACGGTTTTTATCCCTTGGCGCTGACCCTGGCCATGGGCCTTGGCAGCGCACAGGCAGCGTCGGACATGGTGGTGGTCGGTTATGGCGGCGCCGGACAAAAAGCCCAGGACGTGGCGTTCTTCCAGCCTTTTGCCGCCGTGGATCAAAGCAAGGTGATCCAGAGCGAATACAACGGTGAAATGGCCAGGATCAAAGTGATGGTCGACACCGGCAACGTCGACTGGGACGTGGTGCAGATCGAAGGTCCGGACCTGATGCGTGGCTGCGAAGAGGGCATGTATGAGCGACTGGACTGGAATCGCCTGGGTGGCAGCGAAGAGTTGATCCCCGAGGCGGCGCAAGAGTGCGGGTCCGCCGCGTTGGTGTGGAGCGTGGCGATTGCCTACGATCGCGACAAACTGGCCCAGGCCCCGACGTCATGGGCAGATTTCTGGGACGTACAGAAAATCCCCGGCAAGCGCGGGCTGCGCAAGCGTGCGGTGTACAACCTGGAGTTCGCCCTGCTGGCGGACGGCGTGAAAACCGAAGACGTGTACAAGGTACTCGGTACCCCGCAAGGCGTGGACCGTGCATTTGCCAAGCTCACTGAGCTAAAGCCCTACATCCAGTGGTGGGAGGCCGGGGCGCAACCGCCGCAATGGCTGACCGCTGGCGACGTGGTGATGACCTCGACCTACAGTGGGCGCATCGCCGACGCCGCGCAGAAAGGCAGTCATCTGGGCCTGGTCTGGCCCGGCAGCCTGTACGGCATGGACTACTGGGCAATCATCAAGGGCTCCAGGCACGTCGACCAGGCCAAGCGCTTCATCGCCTTTGCCAACCAGCCGGATGCACAGGTGAAATACGTCGAGCAAATCCCCTACGGTCCGACCAATACCCAGGCCGCCGCGCGGCTCGATGACAAACTGGCGCAATGGGTGCCCACGGCGCCGCAGAACCTCAAGGGCGCGTTGTCGATGAACGTCGGCTTCTGGGTCGACCATGGCGAAGAACTGGAAGAACGTTTCAACGCCTGGGCCAGCAAATAAGTACAGGGGATGGCTGGACCTGTCGAAGCGTCCAGCCTTACTGTCTGCCCAACCGAACACCCTGGAGACCCCGAACGATGAGTAACATCGCAACCGCCCTGACCGCCCCTGAACGCAGCGCGACCGAACAGCGCCTGCGAGAAGAGCTGGCGGCCTGTTATCGCCTGATTGCACACTTTCGCATGACCGACCTGATCTTCACTCACATCTCGGTGCGTATTCCAGGGCCGGAGCATCACTTCCTGATCAATCCCTACGGGCTGATGTTCGATGAGATCACCGCGTCCAACCTGGTGAAGATCGACCTCGATGGCAACGCGGTGGAGCCGTCGCCGTACCCGGTCAATCCGGCCGGGTTCGTGATTCACAGCGCCATCCACGGTGCCCGCGAAGATGCGCAGTGCGTGCTGCACACCCACACTAAATCCGGTTGTGCAGTGGCGGCGTTGAAGTGCGGGTTGTTGCCGGTGAACCAGATTTCCATGGAGTTCTACGGCCGGGTGGCCTATCACGACTACGAAGGCGTGGCCCTGGACATGAGTGAGCAACAGCGACTGGTGGCCGACATGGGCGACAAGCCGGTGCTGATGCTGCGCAACCACGGCCTGCTGACCGTCGGCGAAACCGTGAGCCAGGCATTTTTGCGCATGTATTACCTGGAAAAGGCCTGCGAAATCCAGCTGGCGGCGCAGGCGGCCGGGGAGTTGGTCCTGCCACCGGCGCAGGTGTGCGCGCATACCGAGCGCCAGTTCAATGACCCGGGGCGGCCGCTGGAAGAGGGTGAGTTGAGCGACCCTGATGCCATGCAATTGGCTTGGGCGGCGTTACTGCGATTGTTGGAGCGGGTGGCGCCGGGGTATCGGGACTGATCGGGATCATGTGTGAATGGACTGACGCCTTCGCGAGCAGGCTCGCTCCCACAATTGGTCAAGGCGTTGGGAAATATCGTGCACGACAAGAAACCTGTGGGAGCGAGCCTGCTCGCGAAGGCGATCTTTCAGGCGGGCATACTCTTGCTGTACATTCGTTCAACTCGCAAGCCATAACGCGAGCCCCAACGATCGACAAACCAGGAGCAGTCGCCCATGAATCAGGAAGCCCGTTTTTCCCGCATGGAACCGGAGTTGCGCAAGGCCAATCTGATCGAGGCGACACTGGTGTGCCTCAAGCGCCATGGTTTCCAGGGGGCGTCGATCCGCAAGATTTCCGCTGAGGCGGGCGTATCGGTCGGGCTGATCAGCCATCACTATTCGGGCAAGGACGAACTGGTGGCCGAGGCCTACATGGCGATCACCGGGCGCGTCATGACGCTGTTGCGCGACGCCATGGAGCAAGCGGCACCCACTGGCCGGGAGCGTTTGTCGGCGTTCTTTCGCGCGTCCTTCTGCGCCGAACTGCTCGACCCGCAACTGATCGACGCCTGGCTCGCCTTCTGGGGCGCAGTGAAAACCGCCGAGGCGATCAATCAAGCCCACGAGCATTCCTATGGCGAGTACCGCGCGATCCTGGGCAAGGTGCTCAGGGAGTTGGCGCAGGAGGAGGGGTGGGAGGAAGGGGGAGAGCACTTCGACGCCGACCTGGCCGCGATCAGCCTTAGCGCGTTGCTCGATGGCCTGTGGCTGGAGTCCGGGCTCAATCCCGGGACCTTTACCCCCGAGCAGGGCATCCAGATTTGCGAAGCCTGGGTCGACGGTTTGCAGGCCGGCGGCCGGCAGCGGTTTTGCGTGCAGACGAGTAGCTGTTGATCGCCCGTTCAGCAGTGGCTACTCTCTGCCGCTGATGCAAGCCCTCTAATAAGAAACAAGCAGGACACCCAGCAATGACTCCTCGGGTACTGATCGTCGATGACGATCCGCTGATTCGCGAACTGTTGCATGCCTACCTGTCACAGGAAGGCTACGACGTGCACTGCGCCGCCACGGCGGAACTGGCCGAAACCTTCCTGGCCAGCCAGGCTGTCGACCTGGTCATGCTTGATATCCGCCTGCCAGGCAAGGACGGCCTGACCCTGACCCGCGAACTGCGCGTGCGATCGGAAGTCGGGATCATCCTGATCACCGGGCGCAATGACGAAATCGACCGAATCGTCGGCCTCGAATGCGGCGCCGATGACTACGTGATCAAACCTCTCAATCCACGGGAACTGGTGTCGCGGGCAAAAAACCTCATTCGCCGGGTACGCCATGCGCAGGCGCCACAGCCGGTTGCCGCTGTCGCCAAACCGGTCAAGCAATTCGCCGACTGGGCGCTGGACACCGACCGCCGGCGCTTGATCGATCCGGACGGCAGCGAGACCTTGCTGACCCACGGCGAGTACCAGTTGCTCAGTGTATTTTTGCGCAACAGCGGCCACACCCTTAGCCGCGATCAATTGATGGACCAGATCCGCAACCGCGAATGGGTGCCCAACGACCGCTCGATCGACGTGCTGGTGGGGCGCTTGCGCCGCAAACTGCATGACGATCCCGCCGAACCGCAACTGATCATCACCATCCATGGCGCCGGCTACCTGTTCACTGCCAGCCTGGCGGCGTGACGACGGTGGGACGGTTGTTCTGGGCGTTACTGATGTTATTGGCGAGCAACGTGCAGGCGGCGGACAAGATCCGCTATTGCGATTACCCGGTGTACCCGCCGATTTCCTGGAGCGACGGCAAACAGGTGCGTGGCCTGGCGCCCAGTGTGGTCAGGCAGTTATTCGGCCAACTCGGCTATGAGGTCGAGATTGTGGTGCTGGGTAACTGGAAACGCTGCCTGCTGGACGTCGCCGAAGGCCGGGTCGATGTGGTGCTCGCCTACAGCACCGCGCAACGGGAACAGAGCATGTTGTTTTCCACCGTTGCGGTGCTGCGCGAAGAGGTGGCGCTGTTCATCAATCGCCAGCATCCGGTGAAGTTCGAACAACTGCAGGACCTGGCCCACTACCGTGGCGGCTTGCTGTTCGGTGAAAGCTACGGCCTGGCATTCGATCGCATGGTCGCGCAACACAACAACATCGAATGGGTCGCCAGCAGCCGCCAGAATTTCGGCAAGCTGATTCGCGGGCGCATCGATTTCATCACCCAGGAGCGCCGCACCGGTGAGCTGTACGTGGAAACCCTGCCTGGCGCCCAGGACATCGTGGCCTTGCCCAAGGCCCTGAGCGTGGACTATTTGCGGGTCGCCGTTTCCCGCCGTTCGCCGTTGTCCGCCCACATGCCGCAGATTGATGCGCAGTTGCAGCGCATGGTGGATGCCGGTGATATCCAGCGCCTTCTCAATGAAAGCGAGGTCATCTACCGCGACATGATCAACCTGCCGGCGAACGCACAATGATCCGCGCACGTGCCGGTGGACTGCTGCGGCGCCTGCTGTGGTTCATCCTGCTGTTCAGCCTGTGTTTTACCGTGCTGGCCAGCAGCGTGCAGTTGTATATCGAGTATCGCCGGGAAATGCGCGAGATCGACTCGCGCATGGAGCTGATCCGCGCCGGTTACCTGGCCAGCCTGGAGCGCAGTCTCTGGGACCTGAACCAAGAGCAATTGAATGTGCAACTGCGCGGCCTGGTGGATTTCTCCGACGTCGCCAGGGTGCATTTGACCGGTCCCGATTTCGACCTGGTGCAAGGCAATCCCGCGCCGGCAGGGCCGTTGCGCATCGAGCGCTTTGCCCTGGATTACCAACCACCTGCCGGTCCCTTGCGCTATCTCGGCGAGCTGGAAGTCAGCACCGACCTGGGGGCGGTGTATCAACGCCTGTATGCCACCGGCTTGACCAACCTGTTGTGGATGGCGGTGTTTTTCTGCGGTCTGGCGGTGGCGTTGTCGGGGCTGTTTTATCGCCTGGTGACCCGGCATCTGAAAGTCATGGCCGAATTTGCCCGGCGCATTGCCGCAGGGCAATGGCACGAGCCGCTGCGCCTGGACAAGCGTCCTGGCGCGCAAAACGACGAAATCGACACCGTGGCCCATGCCCTCGATGACATGCGCAGGGCGATCCTCAGCGACATCGACCGCCGGGAAACCGACCGCCTGGCCCTGCAGGACAACCGCGACGAATTACTGCGCATGGTCGAGCGGCGCACGGCCAGCCTGATGCGCGCCAAGGACGACGCCGAAGCGGCCAACCTCGCCAAATCACGGTTTCTGGCCACCATGAGCCACGAACTGCGCACGCCACTCAATGGCATCCTTGGCATGGCCGAGCTGCTGAGCGGTGCCCGTCTCGACCCGCAGGACAGCAGACGCCTGGATGCGCTGCACAAGGCCGGCGAGGGGCTGCTGACGATCCTCAATGAAGTGCTGTATTTCGCCAAGCTGGAGGAGGGCACCAGCCTCCCGGAACCGGTGAATTTCTCGATGCGCCAATTGCTCGATGAAGTCCTCACGCTGCTGGAACCCAAGGCGCTGGACAATGACACGATCCTGCATTGCCGCGTCGATCAACGGGTGGCCGAGCATCACCACGGTGCCGAGCAATACCTGCGCCAGGTGCTGAGTAACCTGTTGGCCAACGCGATCAAGTTCACAGAAAACGGTGACGTCTGTGTCGAAGTGGCATTGCTCGCATTGCCGCCAGATCTGGGCGGACAGCGTCTGCGGGTGAGTGTCACCGACAACGGCATCGGTATAGCCCCGGCGATGCAGGCGAAGATTTTCGAGCGATTCACCCAGGCCAGCGAAGAAGTCGCACAGCGTTATGGCGGCACGGGACTGGGGCTGGCCATCTGTAAGCATCTGGTGGAGAAGATGGGGGGCTGCATCGGCGTCAGCAGCGAAGTCGAGCGCGGCAGTTGTTTCTGGTTCGAGTTGACGTTGCAGCCGGCCATCGAGGCCATTGCCTCGACGCCCACTTATGCGGCGGGCCCGGCGCTGGACATCCTGGTGGTCGAGGACGTGGCGCTCAACCGCGAAGTGGCCGAGGGCCTGTTGCAACGGGACGGGCATCAAGTGTGGCTGGCCAACGACGCTGAACAGGCATGGGCGCAATGCTCGGCGCGCAGCTTCGATCTGATCTTGCTGGACGTGCACCTGCCGGGCATGAGCGGCGTCCAGTTGTGCAAACAGATCCGTGACAACGACGGACCTAACCGTGAGACGCGCATCTTTGCCTTGACCGCCAGCGTGCAACCGGCGTTGGTACGCGGTTATCTGGATGCGGGCATGGATGGCATCCTGGCCAAACCCCTGAAGCTGGACAACCTGCGACAGGTGCTGGCGGGGCGGGCAACTACCGGCCTGTCCGAGGTTGACGACGCAGCGATGGACTGGCCGTTGCTGCAGACCCATCGCAGTTTGCTTGGCGAGCAGAAAGTACAGGGCTTGCTGACCGTATTGCGCGACTCAATCGTGCAACACCGTGAGGCACTGGGCGAAGCCATTGAGGCCGATGATTGCACCGAAGTCGCACAACTGGCGCACCGCCTGGCCGGCAGCGGCGATTCCCTGGGGTTTCGTGCCTTGGCCGAGGCATTACGGAGTCTGGAAATCGCGGCGCTGGGCAATGACCAAACCGCGATTCGATCGTTGGTGCCCTTGGTCGAAGCGCAACTGCAAGGTTCGCTGCACACGATCAAAGGCCTGTTGCAGCGCTGACGTACAAATTTGTTACGACTTTCTACAACTTCGATCTTTACGTACAACAGGGCCTTACATGGCTTTCCAATAATCGACGCAACCGCCGCAGCGCGGTCTTCGAAGCTTATTGGAGATAATAATAATGAATTGCCGTAAAGCTGCTTCCTCCCTGCCTGACTTCCCGTCATGCGCTGCCCGCCTCAGCGAGTCGGGGTGCCGGGCATGAGCGAAAACACTGATCGTAAAGGCATCCAGCTGACTCGGGCCCTGAAGAGTCGGCACATTTTCATGTTGTCCCTGGGCGGCGTGATCGGCACCGGGCTATTCATGGGCTCCGGCGTGACCATCAACCAGGGCGGGCCGGTGGGAGCGATCCTGGCCTATCTGGTCGCCGGTTTCCTGATGTACCTGGTGATGGTCTGCCTCGGCGAATTGTCGGTGCAGATGCCGGTGTCCGGTTCGTTCCAGACCCACGCGACCAAGTTCATCGGCCCGGCCACCGGCTTCATGATCGGCTGGGTGTACTGGATGAGCTGGGCCACCACCGTAGGCCTTGAGTTCACCGCAGCTGGCATGTTGATGACGCGCTGGTTCCCGGAGGTGCCGATCTGGTATTGGTCAGCGTTGTTCGTGGTAGTGCTGTTCGGCATCAACGCGATGGCAACCCGTGCCTTCGGTGAGGCGGAATACTGGTTCTCCGGGATCAAGGTGGCGGCGATTCTCGGGTTCATTGTGGTCGGTGTGCTGGTGATCTTCGGCGCAATCCCGCTGACCAGTGGCGCGCCTGCACCGATGATGACCAACCTGATCGGCGATTCGTTGTTCCCCAACGGCATGTCCGCGGTATTCGCGGTGATGATGACTGTGGTCTACGCCTTCCAGGGCTGCGAGATCATGGGTGTGGCGGCGGGCGAAACCGACCAGCCGGAAAAAAGCATTCCCCGCGCCGTGCGCAACGTGGTGTTTCGCGTGTTGATCTTCTACGTCCTGGCAATCGTCGTACTGTCGGCCATCGTGCCGTGGCAGCAGGCTGGGCTGATGGAAAGTCCGTTCGTGCAAGTGTTCGACATGGTCGGCATCCCCTACGCCGCCGACCTGATGAACTTCGTGATCCTCACGGCGATCCTGTCGGTGGGCAACTCCGGCCTGTATGCCTCTACGCGCATCCTGTGGGCCATGTCGAAAACCGGCATGGCGCCAAAAAGCCTGGCGCCGTTGAGCAAGCGTGGCGTGCCATTGCGTGCGTTGAGCATCACCTTGTGTTTCGCCCTGGTGTCGCTGATGACCAGTTTTATTGCCGCCGACACCTTGTTCATGGTGTTGATGGCGGTGAGCGGGATGTCCGGCACCGTGACCTGGATTGTCATCGCCCTGGCGCAGTACAAGTTCCGCAAGGCCTACCTGCGCGACGGCGGCAAGCTCAGCGACCTCAAGTACCGCGCGCCGTGGTTCCCGGTGTTGCCGCTGATGTGCATCACGCTGTGCTGCTCGCTCTTCGTGTTCCTGGCACTGGATGAAACCCAGCGACCATCACTGTATTGGGGCTTTGGATTTATTGCGCTGTGTTATGGCGCGTATTTCCTGTTCCATCGCAAGCGTGAAGAGGTGTTGGCGCCGAGCCTGCCGAGCGTATAGATCCCTGTCTCAACACCCCCCCTGTGGGGGGGGGGGGGGGGGGGGGGGGGGGGGGGGGGGGGGGGGGGGGGGGGGGGGGGGGGGGGGGGGGGGGGGG
>NZ_JBYTEO010000058.1:37825-43257 GCF_058791355.1 Pseudomonas sp. EB271-G4-1 | reverse complement strand
GGCTGCGATCTTTTGATCTTGTTTTTAAGATCAAGATCAAAAGATCGCAGCCTGCGGCAGCTCCTACAGGGTGAATTTTTATTTAGTTCGTTAAAACCGAAGTATAACCGCTAAAAATACGAATTTTCCTGAAGTATTCAATTGCCTAGAATCCCTCGCTATCAACGGGCCATCGTTTCGGCTGCGTTCGTTATATCGAGGAAAAACACCATGAAACTCAAAGCTACGGCCTTCTTGATCACCTCCTTGCTGGTCCTGGCCGGTTGCGACCAGGCAGAAAAAAGCGCCCAGCAGTTGATGGGCAAGGCTGCCGAAAGCGCGAAACAGGCAATCGACGATACCCACAAGGCCGCCGAGCAAGCGCTCAGTGATGCCACCGGTGGGTTGATCAGCAAAAAAGAATCATCGGAAAAAGAGGCGGAAAAATCCGCATCGTCCTCCCAGGAAATCTAAACCGTCTTACAGCGAGTCAGGACTGACCCATGGAATACCTTTTACAGTTAGCCGCCAGCCCCACTGCCTGGGTCGCCCTGGCCACCCTGGTGGTGATGGAAATCGTGCTCGGCATCGATAACCTGATCTTCATTTCGATCCTGACCAACAAACTGCCCGAGCAGCATCGGCAGAAGGCTCGGCGTATCGGTATCGGCATGGCGTTGATCCTGCGACTGGGCTTGCTGAGTACCATTGCATTCATCGTCCAGCTGACCGCGCCGGTCATTGAGATCTTCGGCCACGCATTCTCCTGGAAGGACATGATCCTGATCGCTGGCGGCTTGTTCCTGTTGTGGAAAGCCACCACCGAGATCCACCACAGCATGGACCCGGCGCCGGACGATCCGAAGTCGGCGACCTCGACCGTGACCTTGGGCTTTGCCGCTGCGATCGGTCAGATCCTGATGTTGGACATGGTGTTCTCCATCGACAGCATCATTACCGCTGTCGGCATGACCGAGCATTTGCCGATCATGATCATCGCCGTGGTGGTGTCGGTGCTGGTGATGTTGCTGGCGGCTGATCCGTTGGCCAAGTTCATCAATGACAACCCGACAGTCGTCATGCTGGCGCTGGGCTTCCTGATCATGATCGGCATGACGCTGATCGCCGAAGGCTTCGGCGCCCACGTACCGAAGGGCTACGTTTATGCGGCGATGGCGTTCTCGGCAGCGATCGAGGTGCTGAACATGATGTCCCGCCGGGCTCGGCAGAAGCGGGTTACCGCTGAGGCTTGAACCTCGATGACATAAAGCGGCCGCCTGGATTCCAGGCGGCCGTTTTTTTTACTGATTTTTTGGGTGAGCAGGGGGCGTTCAGTGGACAGTGGCGTGTGATGCGCTGGCTTTTTCGGTTTTCGCCAGAGGTGCCGGCTCGACAGGATGATGGTGCCGGCGGGTGATGCGCAGAACGCCCCATAACATGGCGGCCGCTACCGCCAACCATCCAGAAATCAACATTACGATCGTCATTGCCAGGCTCATCGAGGCCTCCTCTTCGCCCTGCTGCGGGCGCACACGCCATGCAAGTGACAGTCTAGTCGCTGGCGTGTTTCAGGCTATTGACCAAAGGTCGGCTATCACCAACCAGTTTGCTCTATCGAAGACGATCAACTGCCGATTAAGGCTATACCGCTGCAGTGCGGCGCCCTATGATCGACGGCCAAGCCGGGAATGCGATTGCCTGGCATCTGAATAAGAGAGAGATGATGGTGCGAGTAATTTCTCGAATGCTGTCGGCGGCACTGATCGTGGGGTGTGTTGCCAGTTTGGCGGGGTGCGCCGGGAGCGTTTCGCCGCAGATCAAGCGTCTGCCGGAGCGTGTCGAACTCAGCGGCCGGTTCTACAAGGGTGTGGCCAATCAAAGCGGGCCGCAAGTCTTGGCGAGCATGCTGTCGCAACAGGGCATCGTGATCACCCCTGGCTTACTCGACAAGCCTTTGCATCTGCCGGGCGGTGAGGCGCAGTTGCAACAGAACATGCAGAACCTCGCCCGCGAGTACGGGATGGTGGTTTATCCCCTTGACAGCAATCTGCCCGCCTTGCTGACCCAGGTCGCGGCCGGTTACCCGGTGATGGTGCGCTTCACCGAAGGCACGGCGCTCTGGGCCGAACCGCGCTACGCGATTTTGAGTGGATACAACCGTCAGAAGCAGACCGTCTTGCTACGTGCAGGTATGGATCAGCGGCTGATGATGGGGTTTGGTTCGTTCGAATCAGCGTTCAAGGACGCCGGCGGATGGGCCGTGTTGATTCAGAATCCGACCCAGCTGCCCGCTCAGGTCGATCAGCAGCGTTGGCTCAAGGCAGCCAACGATCTTGCCCAAGCGGGCCAGGAACAGGCTGCCGCCAAGGCGAAGAAAGCGCTGGTCGCGCAGTAAGCCCGTTCGTCACTCGCCGGGCACCTGCGGCCGTTGCCAACCTCTTATCTAAAAGGCCCGGATTTTCCCGGGCTATCAGGAGGTGTCATGGCACATTCCAATACCCCCGACGGCCCTCACTCATCCGAGCATTCGTCTGGCGATGAGTTGGGGTTCGATCCCGACTCCCCGGACCTTGCCGATCCGGCGGTCGATCCAATCGGGCCAGCCAAGGCCCCGAGGGATGTGAAGCCGGGTGACAACTCCAAGGCTCCGGCCAAACCCTACGATCCATTGGGTAATCTCAAACCCTAGTTCTTTTGGAGGTGCGTATGTCTACCGATTCGAGCTTCAACGACGAACGTCCGGAAACCGTACCGACTACTCCCGAGAAGGACATGGATCCGGTGATGGACCCGGACAGTCCGCTGCGCGATCCGCTGGCGCGGCCGACGGTGGTGCCGACTGAACATCCGCAGGGCTGGCACGACCCCAGCAAAGGTGATGGTATTCCTGATGATGACCAGATGCCGTTGCCTAACGATTGATGGCGGGGAGGTCGTCCAATTTCGGCGGGGCCCATCGTAGCGAATGATCGTTCCCACGCTCTGCGTGGGAACGATCATATGTGTTCAATCACCCATTGCCTGCTTACTTCGAAGCCTCAACAACACCACTCTGGCGCTGCTTGAGGTTCTTGTCCGATTTGTACTGCAAGGCCGCAGAAGCCACGGCGGCGCTCTTGCCGGTTTCGACCCAATTGCGGATGCGGGCGGCGTCGGCAAAGTGTGTGTACTTGCCATAGGCGTCCAGGAGCACCAGGGCAACCGGACGATTACTCATCCGGGTCACCAGCACCAGGCAATGACCTGCTTCGTTGGTAAAACCGGTCTTGGTCAACTGGATATCCCAGTCTGGCTTGCGAACCAAATGGTCGGTATTGCGAAAACCCAGGCTATAGACGGGTTTACGGAAGGTGACGGTTTTTTCCTTGGTTGTGCTCAGCTCTGTCAGCAGCGGGTATTTGTGCGCGGCGATCAACAGTTTGCTCAGGTCGCGCGCGGTCGAAACGTTACGCGCGGAGAGGCCGGTCGGCTCGACGAAATGTGTATTGGTCATTCCCAGGGCTCGGGCCTTGGCGTTCATAGCGGCAATGAACGCGGCATAGCCGCCTGGATAATGATGGGCCAGGCTCGCGGCGGCTCGGTTTTCGGAAGACATCAAGGCAATCAGCAACATTTCCCGGCGCGGCAGTTCGCTCCGGAGTTTTACCCGGGAGTACACACCCTTCATTTCCGGCGTGTCGCTGATGTTGATGTTGATGTATTCGTCCATGTTCTGCCGGGCTTCAACCACGACCAGGCCAGTCATCAGCTTGCTGACGGAAGCGATAGGGACGACGACGTCCGGATTGCTGGCATAGATGATTTTGTTGGTCTGCATGTCCAGCAACAAGGAGCTGCCGGAAGCGAGTTTGAGTTGCGAGGTGTCTCGAGGCGCCGCGGTGGTGGTGTCGCCCGCGGTGGCGATTGGCGTGATGAAAGTCCCTGTAACTGCAAAAAATAGGCTCAGGATGGAAAGACGGATTTTCACGCTGGCAGACTCAATGATGTGTTGATAAGCCGTTTTGTAACGGGCTATTTCTTAAAAAGCGCGACATTCTGGAGTATGGCTGAATAACTGTCGATGGTTGTTCGAGGACGGGGTGAAAGACCCTGTAAACATGAAAAAAAAGTCACTTTCCGGCGGATGGTCGATCCGGTTTCACGGGCAAAAAAGAACCCCGCCATGGGCGGGGTTCCTTGTGTCGCGGGTGACCGTTGCCTTAAGCCTCAGCTGTGCAGGGTTTCTGCGGCGTACAGCGTGTTTTCCAGAAGGCAGGCGCGAGTCATTGGGCCGACGCCACCTGGCACTGGAGTGATCCACCCGGCGCGGGGCAGGGCGGTTTCATAGATCACGTCACCCACTAGCTTGCCGTCTTCCTGGCGGTTGATGCCGACGTCGATCACGATCGCGCCTTCCTTGATCCACTCACCTTTTACCAGTCCTGGCTTGCCGGCAGCGACCACCACCAGGTCGGCGCGGCCGACATGATCGGCCAGGTCATTGGTGAAGCGGTGGGTCACGGTCACGGTGCAACCGGCCAGTAGCAATTCCATTGCCATCGGGCGTCCGACGATATTGGAAGCGCCGACCACTACCGCGTTCATCCCGTACAGGTTGGCACCGGTGCTTTCCAGCAAGGTCATGATGCCTTTTGGCGTGCATGGGCGCAGCAACGGGATGCGTTGGGCCAGGCGACCGACGTTGTAAGGATGGAAGCCATCGACGTCTTTATCCGGACGAATGCGCTCCAGCAATTTGGAAGCGTCCAGGTGTTCGGGAAGAGGAAGTTGAAGTAGGACGCCATCAATCGCCGGATCGTCATTGAGGCGATCGATCAGGTCGGCCAGCGCTTGCTGAGTGGTGTCGGAAGGCAGGTCATAGGCCTGGGACAGGAAGCCGACCTCTTCACAGTCTTTACGCTTGTGCGAGACATAAACCTGAGAGGCAGGATCGCTGCCGACCAGGATCACCGCGAGGCCGGGCGTGCGCAGGCCTTGCTGGCGACGCTCGTTGACGCGTTGGGCGATCTGCTGGCGCAGGCTGGCGGCGATCGATTTGCCGTCGATAAGTTGTGCAGTCATTGCGCGTGATTAACCATCGAGAGGGGAAAAAAAGAGAGCGTATTCTCGCATGTCATGCGGTGAGGGCAAAGGCGCTTGGTCTGCAAATTCCGCTAACCCCTTTAATTAAATGAATTTTTTTCAAAAAGGATTTGACGACCTGCAGGGGGCTCTATACTATTCGTCGCACTTGTCGGGCACAGCCTAGCACTGGTTGAGAAGGTTGAGCGGGATTGCGGTTCTGCAAAACTGAAAAGCACTTAGTTTGTAGTCCTCCAAGAGTACAGATTAACAAGGCGCCCGTAGCTCAGCTGGATAGAGCATCCGCCTTCTAAGCGGATGGTCGCAGGTTCGAGTCCTGCCGGGTGCGCCATTAGGCAGCTTTGGCACAAGTAGCGCGATATGGTGGGCGT
>NZ_JBYTEO010000058.1:0-37726 GCF_058791355.1 Pseudomonas sp. EB271-G4-1 | reverse complement strand
TAGCTCAGTTGGTAGAGCACGGGATTGTGACTCCCGTTGTCGTGGGTTCGATCCCCATCGTCCACCCCATATTTCGAAGGGCGCCAGATTAACAGTCTGGCGCCTTTGCTTTAAAGGCTTCATCTCGCGGATGTGGTGGAATTGGTAGACACACTGGATTTAGGTTCCAGCGCCGCGAGGCGTAAGAGTTCGAGTCTCTTCATCCGCACCAAACAAGACTTCGTCCATGCCGCCTGGCCTGGTTGAGGTTCAACAAAGA
The DNA here is from genome assembly GCF_058791355.1 of Pseudomonas sp. EB271-G4-1. Lineage (NCBI taxonomy): Bacteria > Pseudomonadati > Pseudomonadota > Gammaproteobacteria > Pseudomonadales > Pseudomonadaceae > Pseudomonas > Pseudomonas sp. EB271-G4-1. The sequence continues at coordinate 37,467 of NZ_JBYTEO010000058.1, read as the reverse complement.
AGTGATTTGGCTTCTTTGGCACGCAATATGGTGGGCGTAGCTCAGTTGGTAGAGCACGGGATTGTGACTCCCGTTGTCGTGGGTTCGATCCCCATCGTCCACCCCATATTTCGAAAAGGCGCCAGATTAATAGTCTGGCGCCTTTTTTGTTTCAGCGGTTTCAGCGACCGCCGGTTCCGGGTCGCAAGGGCAGGGCGTTTCGTCGTTTTTATGTTTCCCGATGATGCCGTGCTGCCCGCCGGCCTTGTTCGCAAGATCGGCTGTCAGGGAAATGATTGGCAACCTCCTCCCTATAAGGAAGGGTTGGCGCAGAGCCTTGGCGTGATTGGCTGTATTTGCCACCGGGGCGAGGTGCACTCGTGCATTCGCACCTATAAATTGCCTGCTGCGTTTTTACCCGTTTTCAGTAGGGTGACTTCTTTAGTTTGACCCACTAGAATGCATGCCCTTGATTCTGGGGTCGGAAACGGCCGGCTAACGTCTGTGCAACGAGGAATATCCATGCAAGTTTCTGTTGAAAATACTTCTGCTCTTGAGCGCCGCATGAGCATCACCGTGCCGGCTGAGCGCATCGAGACTCAGGTCAACAAGCGTCTGCAGCAGACTGCCCAAAAGGCCAAGATTGCTGGCTTCCGTCCAGGCAAAGTGCCAATGAGCGAAATCAAGCGTCGTTTTGGCGCTGAAGCTCGCCAGGAAGCGGTAGGCGACGTCATCCAGTCTTCCTTCTACGAAGCTGTGGTTGAGCAGAAGCTGAACCCGGCGGGTTCGCCTTCGATCGAGCCTAAATCCCTGGAAGCAGGCAAGGACCTGGAATACGTCGCTGTATTCGAAGTGTTCCCTGAGTTCACCGTTGCCGGTTTCGAAGGTATCACCGTAGAGCGCCTGAGCGCTGACGTGGCTGATGCCGATCTGGACAAGATGCTGGACATCCTGCGCAAGCAGAACACCCGTTTCGAAGTGGCCGATCGCGCTGCCCAGAACGAAGACCAGCTGAACATCGATTTCGAAGGCAAGGTCGACGGTGAAGTATTCGCTGGCGGTTCCGCCAAGGGCACCCAGCTGGTGCTGGGCTCCGGCCGCATGATCCCAGGCTTCGAAGATGGCCTGGTTGGCGCTAAAGCCGGTGAAGTGCGCGTCCTGAACCTGACTTTCCCAGAGGACTATCAGAATCTGGACCTGGCTGGCAAAACCGCCGAGTTCACCGTGACCGTCAACACCGTTTCCGAGCCAAAACTGCCTGAGCTGAACGAAGAGTTCTTCGCGCAGTTCGGCATCAAGGAAACCGGTCTGGAAGGCTTCCGCGCCGAAGTTCGCAAGAACATGGAGCGCGAACTGCGTCAGGCGATCAAATCCAAGGTCAAGAATCAGGTTATGGACGGTCTGCTGGCCACCAACCCGATCGAAGTGCCAAAGGCTCTGCTGTCCAACGAAGTTGACCGTCTGCGCGTGCAGGCTGTTCAGCAGTTCGGTGGCAACATCAAGCCTGACCAACTGCCGGCCGAGCTGTTCGAAGAGCAAGCCAAGCGCCGTGTTGTCCTGGGCCTGATCGTGGCTGAAGTGGTCAAGCAATTCGACCTGAAGCCTGACGAAGCCCGCGTTCGCGAGATGATTCAGGAAATGGCTTCGGCTTATCAGGAGCCTGAGCAAGTTGTGTCCTGGTACTACAAGAACGACCAGCAACTGAACGAAGTTCGTTCGGTTGTGCTGGAAGAGCAAGTTGTGGATACTGTTCTGCAGAAAGCTAGCGTGACCGACAAATCGGTCTCTTACGAAGAAGCGGTCAAGCCGGTAGAAGCTCCACAAGCCGACTGATCATTTTTGCGCTAAGAAGCACACACCATAAGCCAGCTCTCGAGCTGGCTTATGCGTATTCAAGACATAACTATTTGGGAGTGACTGCAGAGCATGTTCCGTAATTCGTATATTCAGCAGAACTCTGATATCCAGGCCGCAGGCGGCCTGGTCCCGATGGTTGTCGAGCAGTCCGCTCGTGGCGAGCGCGCCTACGACATCTACTCGCGCCTCCTCAAGGAGCGAGTGATCTTTCTGGTGGGCCCCGTAGAGGACTACATGGCCAACCTGATCTGTGCGCAACTGCTGTTCCTTGAAGCGGAAAACCCGGACAAGGACATCCATCTCTATATCAACTCCCCGGGCGGTTCGGTGACGGCGGGCATGTCGATCTATGACACCATGCAGTTCATCAAGCCCAACGTGTCGACCACCTGTATCGGCCAAGCGTGCAGCATGGGTGCGTTCCTGCTGACGGCCGGTGCCAAAGGCAAGCGTTACTGCCTGCCGAACTCGCGTGTGATGATTCACCAGCCTCTGGGCGGTTTCCAGGGCCAGGCGTCGGACATCGAAATCCACGCCAAGGAAATTCTCTTCATTCGTGAGCGTCTCAACACGCTGATGGCCAAGCACAGCGGGCGCACCCTTGAAGAAATCGAGCGTGATACCAACCGCGATAACTTCATGAGTGCAGAAGCCGCGCGTGAGTACGGGTTGATCGATGAAGTGATCAACCAGCGCCCCGCTTAAATAAGCAGCTCAAAACAAGGCTGGTCGGCAAGTCTGATCACCGGCGGGCTTGAAAAAGCCCGCAATAGCCTTCATCTTGTGTTGCAAGCCTATCGGATTTGGATCGAACGAATGACTGACACCCGCAACGGCGAGGACAACGGCAAGCTGCTCTATTGCTCCTTCTGTGGCAAAAGCCAGCATGAAGTGCGCAAATTGATTGCCGGCCCCTCGGTCTTTATCTGCGACGAGTGCGTCGACCTGTGCAATGACATCATCCGTGAGGAGGTGCAGGAAGCCCAGGCCGAAAGCAGCGCGCATAAATTGCCTTCGCCTAAAGAAATCAGCGGCATCCTTGATCAATACGTGATTGGTCAGGAGCGTGCGAAAAAGGTTCTGGCCGTAGCGGTGTACAACCACTACAAGCGCCTCAACCAGCGTGACAAGAAGAATGACGACGTCGAACTCGGCAAGAGCAACATCTTGCTGATCGGACCGACAGGCTCGGGTAAGACCCTGCTTGCCGAAACACTGGCCCGCTTGCTGAACGTTCCGTTCACCATCGCCGACGCAACCACCCTCACCGAGGCGGGTTATGTGGGTGAAGATGTCGAGAACATCATTCAGAAGCTGTTGCAGAAGTGCGATTACGACGTGGAAAAAGCCCAGATGGGCATTGTCTACATCGACGAAATCGACAAGATTTCGCGCAAGTCTGACAACCCGTCGATCACCCGGGACGTTTCCGGTGAAGGCGTACAGCAGGCCCTGCTCAAGTTGATCGAAGGCACGGTGGCTTCCGTTCCGCCTCAAGGTGGTCGCAAGCACCCGCAGCAGGAATTCCTTCAGGTCGACACCCGTAACATCCTGTTCATCTGCGGTGGTGCGTTCTCCGGTCTGGAAAAGGTTATTCAAAACCGTTCCACCAAGGGCGGCATCGGTTTCAACGCGGAAGTTCGCAGCAAGGAAGAAGGCAAGAAAGTCGGAGAGTCCCTGCGTGAAGTCGAGCCTGACGATCTGGTCAAGTTCGGTCTGATCCCGGAATTCGTCGGTCGCCTGCCGGTCCTGGCTACGCTGGACGAGCTTGATGAAGCTGCCTTGATGCAGATCCTCACCGAGCCGAAAAATGCGCTGACCAAGCAATACGCCAAGCTGTTCGAGATGGAAGGCGTGGACCTGGAGTTCCGGGCCGACGCATTGAAATCGGTCGCAAAACGCGCGCTGGAACGCAAGACCGGTGCCCGTGGCCTGCGTTCGATTCTCGAAGGTGTGTTGCTCGACACCATGTATGAAATCCCCTCGCAGTCCGAGGTGAGTAAAGTAGTCATCGACGAAAGCGTCATAGAAGGCAAGTCCAAGCCACTGTATATCTACGAAAACAGTGAGCCTGCTGCCAAGGCCGCGCCAGACGCCTAAGCGTCGCGCAGTCGGTACAAAGAAGGGGCCTTCGGGCCCCTTTGTTTTTTCCAGGTTTTAACGCTGTCTTTGTGCTTGTTTTTTTTGAAGGCAGCCCCCATCTTGGTTTCAAGCTTACTTCCATCTGTTTCCGGCCTTATGGCCGCCGTAGAGGCGAAATCATGAAGACAACCATCGAATTGCCTCTCCTGCCATTGCGTGATGTCGTGGTTTATCCGCACATGGTTATCCCGCTGTTCGTGGGGCGCGAGAAATCCATCGAAGCCCTCGAGGCAGCGATGACGGGCGACAAGCAGATCCTTCTGCTGGCCCAGAGAAACCCTGCTGACGACGATCCCGGTGAAGACGCACTTTATCGCGTGGGTACGATTGCGACCGTCCTGCAGCTGCTCAAGCTGCCTGACGGCACGGTCAAGGTTCTGGTCGAAGGCGAGCAACGCGGTGCCGTGGAACGCTTCAGCGAAGTGGATGGCCACTGCCGCGCCGAAGTCTCGTTGATCGACGAGGTCGATGCGCCAGAGCGTGAGTCGGAGGTGTTTGTCCGCAGCCTGCTGTCGCAGTTCGAACAATATGTGCAATTGGGCAAGAAAGTCCCTGCCGAGGTCCTGTCGTCGCTCAACAGCATCGACGAGCCAGGCCGCCTGGTCGACACCATGGCCGCGCACATGGCGCTGAAAATCGAGCAGAAGCAGGAAATCCTCGAAATCATCGATTTGTCGGCCCGTGTCGAGCACGTGCTGGCTTTGCTGGATGCCGAGATCGACCTGCTGCAGGTCGAAAAACGCATTCGCGGTCGCGTCAAGAAACAAATGGAGCGCAGTCAGCGCGAGTACTACCTGAATGAGCAGATGAAGGCCATTCAGAAAGAGCTCGGTGACAGCGACGAAGGGCATAACGAAGTCGAAGAGCTGAAAAAGCGCATCGATGCCGCAGGACTGCCAAAAGACGCGCTCGCCAAGGCGACCGCCGAGCTGAACAAGCTCAAGCAAATGTCGCCGATGTCTGCCGAAGCGACGGTGGTCCGTTCCTATATCGACTGGCTGGTCCAGGTGCCGTGGAAGGCACAGAGCAAGGTGCGCCTTGACCTGGCTCGCGCAGAAGACATCCTCGACGCCGATCACTACGGCCTCGAGGAGGTCAAGGAACGGATTCTCGAATACCTCGCCGTGCAGAAGCGCGTGAAGAAGATCCGTGGTCCGGTATTGTGCCTGGTGGGTCCTCCTGGAGTGGGTAAAACCTCGCTGGCGGAGTCCATTGCACACGCCACCAACCGTAAATTCGTGCGAATGGCCCTCGGCGGCGTACGTGACGAGGCGGAAATTCGTGGTCATCGCCGGACTTATATCGGTTCGATGCCAGGAAGATTGATTCAAAAGATGACAAAAGTGGGTGTGCGCAACCCGCTGTTCCTGCTCGATGAAATCGACAAGATGGGCAGCGACATGCGTGGCGATCCAGCGTCGGCGTTGCTGGAAGTGCTCGATCCCGAGCAGAACCACAACTTCAACGATCACTATCTGGAAGTCGACTACGACCTGTCAGACGTGATGTTCCTGTGCACCTCCAACTCCATGAACATTCCACCCGCGCTGCTTGATCGGATGGAAGTCATTCGCCTGCCCGGTTACACGGAAGACGAGAAGATCAACATCGCCGTCAAATACCTCTCGCCGAAACAGATCACGGCCAACGGCCTGAAAAAAGGCGAACTGGAATTCGACGCCGAAGCGATCCGCGACATCATCCGCTACTACACCCGCGAAGCCGGTGTACGGGGCCTGGAGCGCCAGATTGCCAAGGTCTGCCGCAAGGCCGTGAAAGAGCATGCGCTGGAAAAACGCTTCTCGGTGAAAGTGACGGCGGACATGCTCGAGCACTTCCTGGGCGTGCGCAAATTCCGCTACGGCCTGGCAGAACAACAGGACCAGATCGGTCAGGTCACTGGCCTGGCGTGGACTCAGGTGGGCGGCGAATTGCTGACTATCGAAGCGGCTGTCGTTCCGGGCAAAGGCCAGCTGATCAAGACCGGTTCCCTGGGTGACGTGATGGTCGAATCGATCACCGCAGCCCTGACCGTTGTTCGCAGCCGTGCCAAGAGCCTGGGGATCCCCCTGGACTTCCACGAGAAGCGTGACACGCACATCCACATGCCGGAAGGGGCGACGCCCAAAGACGGCCCGAGCGCAGGCGTAGGCATGTGCACGGCGTTGGTGTCGGCACTGACCGGCATTCCAGTACGCGCTGATGTTGCCATGACGGGTGAAATTACCCTGCGTGGCCAGGTATTGGCGATCGGTGGCTTGAAGGAAAAACTGCTGGCGGCGCATCGTGGCGGAATCAAGACGGTGATCATTCCTGAAGAGAATGTTCGCGATTTGAAGGAAATTCCGGACAATATCAAGCAAGATCTTCAGATTAAACCAGTTAAATGGATTGACGAGGTCCTGCAAATTGCGCTGCAATACGCCCCGGAGCCCTTGCCGGATGTGGCTCCGGAGATAGTCGCGAAGGATGAAAAACGCGAGTCGGATTCTAAGGAAAGAATTAGCACGCATTAGTACGTATTTGCCTGGGGGGCTTCCTTGACAGCTTTTTAGAGCCCTTGTTATAAAGCGGCTCTTAAGTGTCTGTAGGCCATTCAGCACTCGTTTTTGCTTTCACCAAAAAACTTAGAATCATACTCAAATAGATATAAGGGGACTTAGAGTGAACAAGTCGGAACTGATTGATGCTATCGCTGCATCCGCTGATATCCCGAAAGCTGCTGCTGGCCGTGCGCTGGACGCTGTAATCGAATCCGTCACTGGCGCTCTCAAGGCCGGCGACTCCGTGGTTCTGGTTGGTTTCGGTACTTTCTCCGTAACTGATCGTCCAGCTCGCATCGGTCGTAACCCACAGACCGGTAAGACACTGGAAATCGCAGCTGCCAAAAAACCAGGCTTCAAAGCTGGTAAAGCACTGAAAGAAGCTGTCAACTAAGTTCCAATCAGGTTTTTGCCTATCCGGGTCGGGGTCATGCCTGACCTGGCAGCGGAGCGGTAGTCCAGCCGGCAGGTTGCCGGTTCGAGACACCGAGGCTCGCAAGGTCGAGTCATCGGTCCGCTCCGCCAGTTACGAGAAGGCGCATCCTCGGATGCGCCTTTCTTCTATCCGGATTCTACCCACGCTCCACGGTTGCCTAATTTGAAGTTCAACCGTTTATGGGGGACGCATGCTGCAAAATATCAGGGACAATTCACAAGGCTGGATTGCCAAGACCATTATCGGGGTCATCGTTGCACTGATGGCCTTGACCGGTTTCGACGCCATTTTCCAGGCTACGACGCACAAAAACGAGGCGGCGAAGGTCAATGGTGAAGAAATCAGCCAAAACGAGCTGAGCCAGGCGGTCGATATGCAACGCCGTCAACTCATGCAACAGCTGGGCAAGGATTTCGACGCCTCCTTGCTCGACGAAAAAATGCTGCGCGAATCGGCCCTCAAAGGCCTGATCGACCGCAAGCTGCTGTTGCAAGGCGCAGAAAATTCCAAATTCGCTTTCTCCGAGGCGGCGCTGGACCAGGTCATCCTGCAAACGCCTGAATTCCAGGTGGATGGCAAGTTCAGCCCTGAGCGTTTCGACCAGGTGATTCGTCAACTGGGCTACAGCCGCATGCAATTCCGCCAGATGCTGGCTCAGGAAATGCTGATCGGACAACTGCGCGCCGGTGTGGCGGGTAGTGGTTTCGTCACCGACGCCCAGGTCATGGCCTTTGCCCGTCTGGAAAAACAGACCCGCGATTTCGCTTCCCTGAGCATCAAGGTCGACCCGACGGCCGTGAAGCTGACCGACGAAGAGGTCAAGGCCTACTACGACGAGCACGCCAAGGAATTCATGACCCCGGATCAGGTGGTCATCGATTACCTGGAGTTGAAGAAGGCTTCCTTCTTTGATCAGGTCAGCGTCAAGGACGAAGACCTGCAGGCGGCGTATCAGAAAGAAACTGCGAACCTGTCCGAGCAACGCCGCGCTGCGCACATTCTGATCGAAGTGAACGACAAGACGACCGAAGCGCAAGCCAAGGCCAAAATCGACGAGATCCAGGCCCGCCTGAACAAGGGCGAGCAATTCGAGGCCCTGGCCAAGGAGTTCTCCCAGGACCCGGGCTCCGCCAACAATGGCGGCGACCTGGGCTTTGCAGGTCCTGGCGTCTACGACCCGGCATTCGAGAAGGCCTTGTACTCGTTGGCCAAGGATCAGGTTTCCGAGCCGGTTCGCACCGATTTCGGTTTCCACCTGATCAAGCTGTTGGGTGTGGAAGCGCCTGAAGTGCCGACGTTCGCCAGCCTGAAAGACAAGCTGACCCGTGAATTGAAGGCCCAGCAGGTCGAGCAGCGTTTCGTTGAAGCGACCAAGCAACTGGAAGACGCCTCGTTCGAAGCGTCCGACCTGGTCCAGCCTGCGCAGGACTTGAAGCTTACCGTTCACACCTCGAAGCCGTTCGGCCGCGAAGGTGGCGAAGGCATTACGGCCAACCGTGCCGTGGTCACCGCAGCCTTCAGCCCGGAAGTACTGGATGAGGGTGCCAACAGCACCGCCATCGAGCTCGACCCCGAAACCGTGATCGTGTTGCGCGCCAAGGAGCATCTGAAGCCTGCGCAACTGCCATTGGAAAAGGTCGAGGGTCCGATCCGCGAGCAATTGGCCAGGGAGCACGCCAGCGCTGCTGCCAAGACCAAGGCTGATGAGCTGATTGCCAGCTTGCGCGATGGCAAGACGCCATTAAACGGCCCGATCGAGGGTCAGAACTGGAAGGTAACCGAAGCCGCGACTCGCACTCAGGAAGGGCTGGACCCGACTGTGCTGCAAGCGTTGTTCCGCATGCCAAAGCCTGCCGCCAAGGACAAGCCGACCTTCAGCAGTGTCACGTTGCCTGATGGCAGCCTGATGATCGTGCGTCTGAACGGCGTGAATGAGGCCGCAACGCCAACTGAAGAAGAGAAGGCTCAATACCGTCGCTTCCTCGCTTCGCGCGTTGGCCAGCAAGACTTTGCGGCCTACCGCAAGCAGCTGGAAAGCCAGGCCGAGATCAAGCGTTTCTGATCTGGACACGAGCTTTTTGCATGAAAAGAAGACCCCGGCCGCAAGGCCGGGGTTTTTTTTCGGCTGCATTGCGCAACGCAGGCAATTTTCTCCCGACCATCGGGTCAACAGTTTTGTAACTGTTTTAAGACACAATCGGTGCGCCGCTAAGCATCGATCTGTTGCACAATACGCCCCGAACCGTTTCTCTCAGGATGTTCAATGTTTAAATCAATTCCCATGCGGGTTGTCGGGCTGGCCTTGGTGCTGGCTGCTGCTGCCGGTTGTTCGTCGAAGAAAGCCGCCATCTACGAGCATGAGAACTTCGATGATTCCGGAACGTTTTCCCGTAACTATCCAGTGACCGACTCGGTCTCCTGTGAAGCCGCTCGTCGGGCCTTGCTGAGCCAGGGCTATATCATCACCAGCAGTGATCCCAAGCTGGTCAGTGGGCACAAGAGCTTCCAGCAGACCGGTGAAAACCACATGGAGATCAGTTTCAGTGTGGTTTGCGCTGAAGACGGCACTTCGGCGCACCATGCCACCGTGTTCGCCAATGCCCTTCAGGACAAGTATGCGCTGAAGAAAACCAACAACTCGGCAAGCCTCGGTGTTGGCGTGCTGGGCTCGGTATCGATGCCGATCGGCTCCTCCGACGACTCGATGGTCAAGGTTGCCAGCGAAACCGTCACCTCAGCCAAGTTCTACGAGCGATTCTTCGCCCTGGTGGAGCTGTTCCTGCCCAAGGAAGTGAAGGCAGCGGCGCACATCCCCGAGAAGCCGAAAACCGATCTGGGCGTGCCCGAGCCCAAGGCCACGCCAGCGCCATTGGCCCCGGAATCCGCGGCACAGCCTGCACCAGCGCCTGAGGCCGCCAAGGCCGCCGAAGTTGCCCCGGCCGCTTCCGAGCCGGTAGCGCCGCCACCTGAGGCTGCACCCATTACCTCGAGCCCCACTGCCGCGCCAGCGCCTGCCACCGAAGAAGTGATCACGCCACCGGCCAATCCGAGCGACATGGCGCCACCTTCGGAACCGATCCAGGCCATGCCCATCACCGGCCAGTGATGGGTGCGATGGGGCCCGGCCTGCTCATGCTCCGGGCCCCTCGCCATAACAAAGCTTGATCCGCGTCAAACAGGTCGTCGTCCCGCGACCTGCAGCAAAAAAAACCTGTGATAAATTCCCAACCGCCTGCTACGTTTTATCTGTAGGCGACGAAGTGTCGTGTCCGCGTCATTTTTCTTTCACGCGGGCACTTTAGGCTCAAGGCGCTGGTCATTTATTCAGACGTTTTTTTATGAGCTGTGGGGGATACGAAAATGGACGACTATCAAGAAGAACTGCTCGAGTATCAGGCGTTTGAACTGGACCCACCTGAGCCCGCCGAAGACGCAACCGAGCTTTAAAGCTTGCTGCCTGCGACTGTTTCCCTGCGACTGCGGCGAAACTCGCCGGGTGTCTGGGCGGTCCAGCGCTTGAAGGCGCGTTGAAAGGCTTCGGCTGAGGCAAAGCCCAACAGGTAGGCGATTTCTCCGAACGCCAACTCAGTGTCGCGGATATAGGTCATGGCCAGGTCGCGACGGGTGTCGTTAAGAATCGCGCGAAATTGCGTGCCTTCTTCAGAGAGTTTGCGGCGCAAGGTCCACACCGGCAGTTTCAGGCGTGTTGCCACTTCTTCCAGGTCGGGTTCCCGGCCGCCATTAAGCAATGGCCCCAGCAGCTGTGTGATGCGTTCACGCAGGCTGCGGGTGCGGGTCAATTGCTCCAGTTCCCGCTCGCACAGTTGCAGCAGGTGTCGCCAGGTGCTGGGGCAATGCTCGGGATTGCGCTGGGCAAGGCTGGCCAGGCTCAGGCGCAATTGATTGTGCTCGGCGCCAAACTGGATCGGGCAGTCGCCCAGAACCTCATAGGCAGCGCGGTAGCCGGGCTCCTCGAACTCGATGTCGATACGTTCGGCACGCAGCCGGGCAGGGCTGACGCTGGACAACTGATGCAACCAGCCGCAGAGGATCGAATCCACCACGAAGCGGTTATAGCTGTTGTAGGGGCTGATGGAATAGAAGCGCAGCCAGGCACCCTGAGCGTCTTCGTGGAAGCTTGATTGACCGCGATAGTTTGAGCCATACAAGGCTTCGAATCGAATCAGGCAGCGCGCCGCCTCGCGCACCGTCGGTGCCTGGGCGGCAGTGACGCCGGCAAGGCCGGCCTGGCTCAGGCGGCTGAGCTGGCCCATTTGCAAGCCGAGTGCCGGGTTGCCGGTCAGTTGGATGGCCGCGTAGCCCAGGCGCATGTAGCGCGGGATCGAGAGACGGGCACCGGCTTCACTCAGTCGGGCCGTATCAAGGCCATATTGCTCGAGCAGTGGCTGCGGATCCGTGCCGTGGCTGCGCACGGCGTCGGCCAGGCTGTGAACAAAGCCCACCGACAGATCTCCCAGGCGTATCGGGGTGGGTTTCATGGCCTACAGCCAAAGGTTCAACAAGCGTGCGCCACGGGCCTTGCCATCGACGAAATGCTGGCCGTTGCTGCTGAGAAAACTCTGCCCGGCGCTGCCCTGATCCCAGAACTGTCCGCGCAGGAATACGCTCACGCCGGCGATGGCCTGGCTGGCGGGTGCCTGAGTACTCAGGTTCAGGCGCTGCCAGGCCTGTCCTTCACTGATCTCCCCGGCCTTGAGGCTGACGGAGCCGGGTGTCGATGAGTCCTTGTAGCCACGCCACGGCTGGTCCCAGCTACCGCGGCCAGCAACAAACGCCGGGACTGCGACCAACTGTGCCTGCTGCGTGTCGAGTTTGCGGTAGTTGTCGGGGTACCAGCTGTCGCTGCCGATCAGCACGCCCAGGCGCCCGGCGGGGGTGTCGACGACATTGAGCGTATGTTCGCCGTTGGCCTTGATCGCGTCCTGCTGCTCGAAAACCGGATGCATCTGGCGCTGGGGTTGCCCGATTGGCAGGCCATCGCGGCCAAACACCACGCTGCTGTTGAACAACGCACCGCGGCCTATTTTCAGCGTGCCGTCGATGACACTGGGCTCGGGCAGCACGATGGAGCCTGCCACCAGGGTGACGTGAAATTCTTTAGCCAGCCCGCCAAACAACGACTGGTAATCCTTGGCCATGCCTTTGGCTTTCATGCGCAGGTGCGCGTCCTCGATGCGGCTGTCGCCTTCGGCGCCAATCAGTGCGCGGACGAACTTCAAAGGATTGCTCACGGCCAGCCAGTTCATGGCCTCCTTGAAAGTGGTGGCCTGGTACAACTCGTCTTTTTCGCCGCTGACCATCAACCAGGTGCCCACATGCTCCGGCAATACGACGATGGTTTTTTCATTCAGCAGCCCCTGATCCCGGGCCGTCTGCAAGTAGGCGGCGAGTTTGCGGTGCAAGCGCTCGGGGCTTTGGTAGTCGGTGGGAAACAGCTCGGGCTGGATGCCCAGCAAATTGCCGCGGTCAGCGGGCGTGCCCTGGTCGACGGCGACATCGATTCGCAGGTCAGAGAGGTAGAGGCCCGTCGGGCGATCCGCGGCCCACATGGCGTAGGTCGTTAGAGCGGCGATCAACGCCATGGAGACAGTCAGGTACAAAAGTTTGCGCATGGGGAACAGTCAGCAGCCGTATGCAGGATTCATGGCTTTTCATCGGATTTGCATCAAGGATAAAGCGAATCACGGGGAGGGTGGGGAAAATTGACAGCGCTCCGGGAAATTGACCGCGTCGTACTTGCGTCGGTCTTCTGCCTGTTCGCGATAATGCATGTGACAACGTCGGTGAGTGTTTTTATCAATTGTGCTTCGGTTGTCTCAAGGGTGTACCACTGTGACTGGCCGAACAGCATGGCAATGACTGCACTGGTGGTGGGGCAGAGGTCGCGAGCGGCTGCACCTTTCTCGCCGTACGAGTCAGTGATGATGGCGTTTAAAATAGCGGCGTATTCGTTTCTCAGCTGGATAACCTGTTGCTTCTGTTCTTCAGTCAGATTCGTGAACTCGCGGCTAACCAGGGTCAGTTTGTATTTTTCGTTGAAGTTGAAGGCGACGAAGGCTTGAATGAACGACTGAAGACGCCCGCGAGCGCTTCGTGCGCCTTTCATTCGCCGCTGCGTGTCCAGCAGCAAGTCCGACAAGGCCGACTCGATCAGCTCGAACAACAGGGCCTGTTTGTTTTCGATGTGATGGTAGAGGGATCCGGCCTGCAGCCCCAGGTAGCTCGCCAAGTCCCGCAAGCCTATAGCCTGGTAGCCGTGTGTGGCGAAGAGTTCGAGTGCCGCGTCGAGCAGCCGATCGCGGGCGCTGTGTACGGGATTGGCTGACGCGCTGTTGGTTGGCATTGGAGCTCCGTCGACTGGACAATTAAAGCGTGGCCTTGAGCAAACTTATCCCCCGTGGCGATAGCCCGTTCTGCCAGCATGGTGTGCCGTGCGCATCAACAGCAACACCGCGCAAATCACCGGCAGATTCACCAGCAGCAACGCATACCGCAATGACTCGTGGCCGAACAGCGGTAACAACAAGTCGCTGCACAAACCGGTCAACAATGGCCCGACGCCGATCCCCAGCAGCGTGCTGACGATGGTTTGCAGCGCCATTGCAGTTCCGCGTCTTCCGGCGGGCACCAGCTGCGTGACGAGGTTGTAGGAAGGCGCGACCCACCACACGGAAAAGAAGGCATAGAGTGCACACCAGAGCATGGCGCTTGGAACCGGCACGTCACCCAGGCGCACCAGCACGGAGTCGGACCACAGCAGATAGGGGACCAGCGCACAGGTCGCCGCAATATGGCCCACTACCGGAATGGACACCTGCCAGTGTGGATCGCGGCGGCACAGGCGGTCACTCAACCAACCACTGAGCAGGCCACCGAATCCGGCCGACGTACCGCAGATCACGCCCGCCAACAAGCCGGCGTGTTGCAGTGACAAACCGTGGGAGCGCACCAGGAAACTGGTGTTCCACATCGCAATCGCATAGGAACTGAGCGTGGTCAGTCCGCCAGCGAGGATCAGGCAGCGGTAGGCCGGCAATGCCCAGAGCTTGCGGGCTTCGGCACCCATGCCAAGCAGCGCGGGCGCTGTGTGGGTGTGTGGCGTAAGGTCCCAGCGGCCACGCTGCGGTTCGCGCACGACGAAGGCCAGGATCGTACAGAACACCAGGGCCGGCATCCCCAACGCAATGAACGCACTGCGCCAGCCATAGTGCTCGACCACCCAGGCGCCGATGCTCAAGCCGATGATCGAGGAAAATGTGGGTGCGGCGGTAAAACAACTGATGGCGAATGAGCGTCGGTGCGTCGGATACAGGTCGGCGATCAGCGACAGCGACGCCGACGTGGTCGGCGATTCGCTGACGGCAACCAGCATTCGCGCAATGCCCAGCGCCAGGAAACTGCCCGCCCACCCGCAGGCCATGGTTGCCACCGCCCACAGCAGGCAAGACATGGCCAGCAGGCGGATACGCGGCATGCGATCCACCAGCCGCCCGGCCGGCAGGCCCATGAGTGCATAGACCGCCGCGAACGCCAGGCCCGAGATCAGGCCGATGGCAGTATCGCCGACGCCGAATTCGGCTTTGATCGGTTCGACCATGACTGCGAGTATCTGTCGCCCGACGAAGTTGTCGGCGAACACCAAGGCCAGCAGCAACAGCAGGCCATGGCTACTCCAACCGACCGTGGCCGCAGGCAGCGTCCCCTCGCGAGCGGTCATCGCGGTGCCCACAGATCAGGCAAGCCAGGGTCGCTCACGACGATCAGGCGCTTGAGCAAGACTTTCAAGGCTTGCGCATCGGCGGCGCCGAGCTTGGCCGACAGATCCTCTTCCACGGCCTTGGCCAGCGCCAGCTGATGCAGGGACACTTCTCGGCCTTGGGCCGTGAGGACAAAACGTGGCGATTGCGCCGGACCCTCGAAGGCCACCAGGCGCTGGCGCTCGAGAAACCGCATGCTGGCCAGGGTCACTTCGCGACCGGTGTAGGTCACGAAGGTGTTGATTTCCTCCAGCGTCATATCGTCGCGAATACACAAGATCGACAGCACGAAGAACGATTGTTCGTCCAGCTGCTGACTGTTCAGCAGTTGCCGCAGGGCATTGAGTGTCTGGTAATGCCCGCGCCCCAGCAAGTAGCCGAGCAAATCCTCGGTGTAGCTGCACTCGGGCGGTGGCGGCGTGGTTGCCAGGCGCAGCTCACTACGGGGCTTGCGCGTGGCCAGGGCATATTGGCCGCTCTGGAACGCCAGCGGGGCGCGATCACTGTGATCGAAGGCGAGCACTTCGCCGACGAAAATCACATGGTCTCCGCCTTCGTACTGGAACGCCGTGCGGCACTGGAAACGCGCGGTGCAATCTTGCAGCAATGGCGCCTCGCTGATGCCGTTGTCCAGTTCGATCTCGGCGAACTTGTCTTCGCCCTGGGTGGCGAAACGTCCCGAGAGGTTTTCTTGCTCCGTGGACAGCACGTGCACGTTCCAATGCTTGCCGCTGCTGAAGATCGGCAGGCTGCGCGCTTGCTTGGACAAGCTCCAGAGCACCAGCGGCGGGTTGAGCGACACCGAGTTGAAGCTGTTGGCGGTGATGCCCACGGGCGAGCCGTCTTCGGTCTGGGTGGTGATGATCGTGACCCCGGTGGTGAACGTGCCGAGTGCGGCACGGAAGGCCTGGGGATCGAAGCTGATATTTTGCATTGCCATGACTGGCCTCATGGAGTGGAGGTTTTCGTATGGCCAGTATTGGGCGTTTGCAGGCGTTCAACATCGTCTCAACGGACTAACACTAATGCAGGGCCTCGTCCGATCGGACGAGGCGGCGCAGCGGTCTGCGCGGCTAGGGTGGCGCCAGGCGCATCGGGCGCTCAACGGCCATCGAGCCAACCTGCAAGGGGATAACAATGAGTTCAACGATGTCTTGCGACCAAGACCTTTCCAGCCTGCTGACGCGCCAGAAAGAGGCCTTCGCCAGCGCCGGCAGTGTCAGCGCCGACACCCGGCGCCAGCGCCTGCAGCAAGTGATCGACCTGCTGGTCGACAACCATGCGGCATTGACCACGGCCATCGACCAGGACTTTGGCGGACGGCCCGCCGGTTTTTCCTTGATGAATGACGTGCTCGGCGCCCTGGCTTCACTCAAATATGCCCGCGACCATCTGCAAGAGTGGATGCAAGACGAACCGCGCGAAATGTTTTCCCCTTATGACCAACTCGGCGCCAGGGCCTGGGTCATGCACCAGCCAAAAGGTACGGTGGGCATCCTGGGTACCTGGAACGCGCCGCTGTACACCTTGTTCAGCCCGCTGGCCTCGGCGCTCGCGGCCGGCAACCGGGCCATTCTAAAACCGTCGGAAGTGGTGCCGCGCACCGCCGCACTGGTGGCGCGCCTGTGCGCCGAACGCCTCGACCCGCTGGTGGTGGCCGTGGTCAATGGTGGCCCGGAACTGGGCGAGGCCTTCAGCAGCCAACCCTTCGACCACCTGGTGTTCACCGGCAGTACGGCGATCGGCCGGCGAGTGATGGGCAATGCCGCGAAAAACCTGGTGCCGGTGACACTGGAACTGGGCGGCAAGTCGCCGGTGATCGTTTCGGCCACGGCCGACCTGAACAAAGCGGCGTTCAGTATCGCCGCAGGCAAGTCCACCAATGGCGGACAGATCTGCATCAATCCGGACCTGGTGTATGTACCCAAGGCCCGACTCGAAGCCTTCCTCGATGCGCTGCGCAGTGCTTATCGCGACCTCAACCCGACGGTAGCCGGCAACCCGGACGTGGTGGCGGTGGTCAACCAGCGTCATCTGGAGCGGGTCGAGGGCCTGGTCGAGGACGCGCAGTTGCGAGGGGCGCGCATCGAGTGCCTGCCCGAACCCCTGGCACTGGATGCCCAGGACCGTCGTCGCCCGCTGCGAGTCGTAGTGGACCCGGCCCCGGACAGCGAGATCATGCATGAGGAAATCTTCGGTCCGGCCATGGTCGTGCTGAGTTATGACGACCTCGACCAGGTCATCGCGCAAATCAACGCAAGGCCGCGTCCGCTGGCGCTGTACTACTTCGGCGAGGATGCCCGGGAGCAACGTCACGTGCTGGAGCACACCCTGTCCGGCGGAGTCACCATCAACGACGTGATGATGCATGCCGCCCTGCACGATGCGCCGTTCGGTGGTATCGGCGCCTCGGGCATGGGCCATTACCATGGCCGCGAAGGATTTCTCGAATTCAGTCACCTGCGCACGGTGTTCAAGGCCTCGGCCCACGACCCGCGCCGTGAATGGGGTCTGTTGCCGCCTTACGGCGAGCATTACCTGGCGGCGATGCTGGCCGGCGTCACTCGCGACTAATTCCAGCGTTGGGGGCCTTGCGCACCCCGTCCGCTGCATGAGACAGGCCATTGATCATGTTCAAGGCAATTACTATCGCCCAGCGCCTGTGGCTCTGGGCGTTGTTGGCCACCTTGCTGTTTGCCCTGGCGGTGTTGTTCGGTGCCTATGGCTTGCAGCAGGCGCGCGACAGTCTGCGAGCCATCAACGAGGACGACCTGGCGACGTTGTTGATGTTCGGCGACATCAGGCAGCGGCTCGATGAAAGCCGGCGCCAGGTCCTGCTGGCGATCCAGCAGGACCCGGAAGGCCCGCTGGTGGCAGCGTTCGACCGCCCGGTGGAAGCCACCCTGAGTGCCATCGAGAGCAATGACCGGGCGTTGACCGAGATCTGGGCGAGCTATCGTCTGCGCACGTTGAGCGGTGAGGAACAACAGGCCGCCGAGGCGTTCGACAAACACTATCAGGCCTGGCAGGAAGAGTTGGGCATCTTCCTCGATTCCTTGCGCGCCGGTGATTTTCGCCTGCCGGGCATCCTGTCCTATTTGCGCATGGCCGAGCCGGAAGGCAATGCCGCCATGGTTGAACTGAGCAAGCTGCAAGCGCTGCAGAAAGCCAGCGCCTCGCAGGCCTACGAGGCGGCGCAGCGTCGTTATCGCTCGACGCTGTTGGCTTACATGGCGCTGGCGGTGGTGGGCGGGCTGGCGGGCAGCCTCACCGCGTTTTCCACTTTGCGTCGGCTCAAGCGTGCGTTTGCCCAGGCGGGTGCCAGCGTGCGGGCCATCGCCAGTGGCGACCTGGTGCAGCCGATCGAGATCAAGGGCGGTGACGAATTCGCACTGATGCTGCGCGACATCGCGCTGATGCGTGACAGCCTGCACGGACTCATTTCACAAATGCGCGAGTTGGTGCAGCGGGTCAGTCGCGAAGCGGCGCACATGGCCGAATCGGCGGAGTCGGCCTCCACGGCCACCCAGCAACAGGCGGACGCGGTGCGCGGGATTTCCCGGGCGGTTGAGGACCTGTCGGGGTCGATTGGCGAAGTGGACAATCAGGTTGGCGTGTCTCGCGACATCACCCAGCATTCGGCACAGCGTTCGGGCAAGAGCGAGGGCTTTATTCGTGACATGGCCCAGGAGATGAACCGCATCAGCGACGTGATCAGCGCTACGGCCGTGCACATTCGCCAGCTCGAAGGGTTCTCCGGGGAGATCAGCCATGTGCTCAAGGTGATTCGCAGCATTGCCGAGCAGACCAACCTCCTGGCGCTGAACGCCGCCATCGAGGCCGCACGGGCCGGCGAGGCGGGGCGCGGGTTTGCCGTGGTAGCCGACGAGGTTCGACTGTTGGCCCAACGCACCGCCAGTTCCATTGGGGAAATCGACCTCACCGTGCAGCGTATTCAGGAAGGCACACTGGCGGTGGTCGACGGCATGGGACGCGTGGTCAGCCGGGTGCGTGACGGCGTCAACCTGGCCCATGAGGCAGGCGATTCGGTGGCGCAGATTCGCAGCGGCACCGATGATGTGATCCGCAGCGTGGACACCATCGCCACGCTGATCACCGAACAGGTGCGCGTCACTCGGGAAATGGTCGCCAGGGTCGAGAGTGTCTCCAGCGGCACCGGTGCGCTGTCGGCCAACGCCGGGCGCAGCGCGATGGCCGCCGCGGACCTGGAGCAACTGGCGCGGGCACTGGATCAGTTGTCGGCACGCTTCAATGTCGCTTGAACACCACAAACCCTGTGGGAGCGAGCCTGCTCGCGAAGAGGTCAGCACATTCAACATCAATGTTGACTGATCCAGCGCTTTCGCGAGCAGGCTCGCTCCCACAGGGCGTAAGGCCTGAATACTCTAATAACCCACAATCAGGGCGTGATCACTACCATGGATAACCAAGAAAACGCACCACTAAACTCCGCCACCGGCTGGCCGCGCCGCAGCGTGCTCAAGGCCGGTGCCGTGGCGGTTGGCGTCGGGCTTCTGGGGCGTTTTGCCGACGCCCGCGCGCAAGGGCTTTCGGCCAGTGACTACCAGGCCATGGATGCCTGGGCCATGAGCCAGGCGATCCGCAGCGGCGAGCTGAGTGCCGAGGACCTGCTGGCGGCGACGCTTGCTCGCTATAACGAGGTCAACCCCAGGGTCAATGCGGTAAACATGCTGCACGAAGCCTACGCCCGTGCCTTGATGGCCCAGCGCCGCGCGGCCGGCACTCAAAACCAGGGCGCCCTGGCTGGTGTGCCACTGCTGATCAAGGACCTCAACACCTCACTGCAAGGCACCATCACCAGCAACGGTAGCCGGATGTTCAAGGACGCACCGCCCGCCGCCCGCACCAGCACCCTGATCGCTCGCTATGAGCAGGCCGGTGCGGTGCCGTTCGGCAAGACCACGTGCCCCGAGTTCGGCTTGACCACCACCACCGAATCCCTGGCTTGGGGCCAAACCCATAACCCCTGGAACCTGGCCATGAGCGCAGGCGGCTCCTCCGGTGGCGCGGCAGCGGCGGTAGCGGCGGGGATCGTGCCCGTGGCCCATGCCACCGATGGCGGCGGTTCGATCCGTATTCCGGCCTCGTACTGCGGCCTGGTCGGACTCAAGCCCACTCGCTATCGCACCCCCAGCGGACCGCTGCATTTCGAAGGCTGGTTTGGCGCCAGCGCGGCCAATGTGGTCTCGCGCACCGTGCGCGATACCGCGTTGTTCCTCGATATCGGGCAAGGCCATGAAGCGGGCAGCGTCTATTGGTGCCCGCCCCTGGTAAGACCCTATGTGCAGGAACTGCAGCAAGACCCGGGCAAACTGCGCGTGGCCGTGGTGCGTCAATCGATGACCGGCGCGCCGCTTGAACCGGCGATCGCCGCCACGCTGGAGCAGACCCTCAAGCAACTGCTGACCCTGGGGCACGAGATCGACGAATTGACGCTCAACGTCGATCCACGCCAATTGTTCGGTGCCCATGGCACGGTGATCGGCACAGGGCTGCGGACCCTGATCCACGACCGTGAACAGGTGCTCGGACGCGCGGTTACGGCACAGGACCTGGAAAAGATCACCCTGGTCAATCTGGAGCGTGCGAAGGGCACCAGTGGGGAGGACCTGTATCGCGCCCGCCAATCGTTCGAGAGCATCGGCGCGACCATGGAGCAGCACTTCGAACGCTACGACGTGATCCTCTCGCCCGTCACCGGCAGCCTGACGCCGAAGCTCGGCCTGTTGTCCCTGGATCAACCCTGGGAGAGCTACGCCCACAATGCCATGGGCAGCGCCGGCTTCACCGCGCTGGCCAACGTCAGCGGGCAGCCGGCGATCTCGCTACCCTTGGGGCAGAGTGATAACGGCCTGCCGGTGGGCATGATGTTCACTGCCCGGTTGGGTGGCGAGGACGTGTTGCTGCGCCTGGCTAGTCAGTTGGAGAAGGCTCATCCGTGGGCTGCCAGGCGCGCTTTCCTGTAACCCGACACCCCCCCTGTAGGAGCCAGGCTTGCCGGCGAACCAGGCGCCGCGGTGTATCTGCTGCACCGCGTCATCGTTGATCGTTCCCACGCTCCGCGTGGGAATGCCGCCAGGGACGCTCCGCGTTCCGCTGACGACGCATGATGTGAGCCGTGCGCAACGGTGACGCGGAGCGTCACAAGATGCATTCCCACGCTGTTGGGTTAGAACATTCGTTTCGGGTCGTCGTGACGTCAAAATCGACGTGCATCCAGTACCCATCATTCGGCAGTCATAGTTCTACCGCGCTACCGCGATTTTCAGTTCCCAAGGTTTAAAACTCAGCCACAACAAGACCCCCGGTACCTGCAACGCGATCATCACTCCCAGCGACCACCGATAAGCCTCCACCGGGTGCCCTTGCCCAGATGCTGGCCACAGGTTCAGAATTTCTCCCATCAACCACTGCAAGACGAACGCCAGCACGAATACCACCAGGTTGAACGATGAACTGACCCGCCCGGCAAGCTCAGGCGACACAGACTGAGCCACGATCGCGTAGTTCATGGTGGTGGAGGTGCCGAAGAAGCTGAAACCCATAGCAATCAGTAGCGGCGATACAGGTAGGCCGCTGATCATCAGTAATTGAAATGCGATGAAGATTGAAACCCCGCCACCACACACCATGATCGGTTGCACACCAAAGCGCCGCAGGTAGTCGGTGATTGAGCCGAAGGCCAGCGAACCTGCCACCATCGCCACGGTACCCCAGAGCAGGATTTGGGCCATGCTGGACTCATCCAAATGGGCTACATCGCGTAGCCAAGGCCCCATCCATAGCGACAACACTGACATGTAGATCGCATGGGCAAATACCGAGTACAACGCCAGCCGCCAGAATACCCATGAGGAGTAAAGCGTCCCCACGGCCTTGGACATTTCGCCGAGGGTGGTGTGTTTGGGCTTGTAGGTGCGCGGCACGCTCCGATGAATGACTACGCAGACGAACAAAGTCAGCAGCGCCAGAATCAAGAACGCTTCACGCCATGTGATCCACTTGAGCAGTTCATGCAAGGGTGTGGTGGACGCCATTGCGCCCAGGCCGCCCACCGATAACAGGCATGCTGTACTCAGTGGCAGACGTTCGGCAGGCAGCCAGATGGCACACGCCTTGATCGCGCTCATCAGCGAACCAGCAACGCCTAGACCGATGAGTCCGCGACCAATGATCAGGCCCAGTTCGGTATGGGAGAAGCTGAAAATCAGCGAGCCCAACACAGCGAACAGCAACATGGGGGCCTGCACGCTGCGCGGACCGTAGCGGTCGAGCATGACACCCAGCGGAATCTGCGCTGCGGCGAACGTTAGAAAGTACACGCCGGTCAACAGGCCCAGGCTGCTGGCGGGAAGCAGCAGCTCCCGTTCCAGATCCGCATAAATCAAGGCGTTTACCGTGCGAAACAGGTAGGACACAAAATGACCTAAGCCAAAGGGGATGAATATGGTCAAGAACAGGTACAAAAACGAATGTTTGGCTTCCTGATCGGCTTTTGCACAAGAGCCTGAATTTTCATTACTCATGTCGCAAGAGCCTCGCATGTGGAAAAGGTTGTGCGTATTTCACAGCAGAAACGCCCCCGCTCTTCTTCAAGCCAAAGCTCATCAGGGCTCGGTCGCATTTCTGAGAACTTTACGTGGACAGCGTTCTTCAGCGCATTGGTGATGCCCTCCAAGGACAACGGGTTATCAAAGTCGAGGAACAGCGGTTTGGGTTCGGTATCGATCTTGACGAACGCATAACGGGGCAAACCATGATCGGCAGCCCAGGCGCGCCATTGCAGAGTGTGTTCGAGCTCGTCGACCGAGCCTTTCGGCGTTGGCATGTCATCTCTGGTAAATAACCAGGAAGCGCGCTTGTAGAGGGTGCGGCCAAACCAGACACGTCGGTGCTCGTGTTTGGTCACGGTACTGCCAGCCAAGGCGAAGCCTAGCCGGTGCATGGGAGTCGAATATACGCACAGCAAGTCTTCGTTGAACTGTCCAAGGGCGTCGACCACTTGCAGGCGATCATTCACTCGCAGCACTTGTGCCCTACCGGCAGCAAACCGCTGATTCGCCGCAACACAACCGCCACCCGATGGCAGCACCAATTGCAAGTAAGAAGACTGCAAAGGCCAGTCGATATGCGAGCGTTGATAACTGGTGGGTGAATCCGCCAGTATCAGACGAGGTTGTTGGAAAATCGCCTCTACCTGCTGATTTATCTGAGTATTGAACGGTCCGAACGGCGCGGCTACGGGTTGGCTAAGAGTATGAACTGCGGGATGCACTTCACCCACGATGATTTCATAGTCGCCGCGATTGAAGGCCTCCATCGACGCACTGGAGATCATGATATCCGGGGAGTGGTAGTCGCTGCCAAAGACCTCGAAGCCAGCTACATCCATATTGGTATCCAACAGGATGATCAGGCGTTCGATGTCCGCGTTACAAAGGTGTACTTCGGAATGCTTTGGGAGGTCCTGCAGCAGTTGCGTCCAAGCCGTTTCCAGGCGCTGATCGAGGTTCAGGATGATTTGCGCTTCAAGTGTCGGTAACAGAGGAGCAAGGGTGTTGAGCAGGTCGAGAAAATCAACCGGCTTGCCGAGGCTGACAGCCTGGCGCTGCTCCCAGACATCAACGAAAGCCACATTGAGTTGATGCGCGATGGCTTTGATCAGCCACTGATTGATGCGCATCAGCGGCGCCAGTTCTTCGTTGACGTGGCTGAGCATGGCCTGGCCGAGGCTGATGTCCATGTTTCTTGAACAATCCTCGTACACCGGGTAACGGCCGACATACATGGCGCCGGTTTCCCGGCTGAGGTCGATCCCTGCCTCGCCCAGCAGATGGTTCAAGCCCTCCAGGCATTCAGTCCGGCGCAACAGGTCGCCGTGGGCATAGTCACTGCGCAAGCCCTCCAATGCTTCAAGGCGCGCTCGCCAGACCTGGCTGAACTCATCGGATACCCGCGCGGTGGCCAAGTATCGTTGCAGCCGCACAATGGGGTTACGCTCACGAGGAGACATTTGCCAGCCGCGACGCACGATCCGTTTACTCACCAAATGTTCCAGCAGGTCGTGCAGTGTGCTGACCGCGACTTCCGAACAGACGCTCAACATCCCGACAAAAGTGGGTTCTTGACCCTTTTGCTCGCTGATGTAATGCAGTACCTGCGCGGTTTGTGGGTTGAGGCGCTGGCTTTTGCCAATCGGCATGAACAGGGTCTGTTCCTGCAAGTAGCAACCGGTATTGAGCTGCAGGGGCATGCGGTCGGTGTCTGGACATTGTTGGTTGATCTGTTCGACCAACCGTTGCACCACCCAATTCTCGAAGAGGGTGTGGCGATCCTTGATCCACACCGTGTCATCCTGGGTCAGCTGCACATTGACCATCTGGCGGGTATCGAACCTGCCCCAGGCCAATGGACCGAAAAAACTTGAGGTATCGTTCTTGGCACAGAATCGTTGCGCGTAACTCCAACCCAAACGCAGCTTCTGTTTTTTGCGGGTATCGTTTCTACCGTGCCGATCCTTGATCAGCTCACGGATGCGTGTCAACGCCGATGGGTTGGATATGAACAAGGCCTCGGCTACCGCTTCGTCGTCCAGGAAGTCGATCAGCCCTTGGCGGGCGCTCTCCAGATAGGTGTTGTACTCATGATCGGTACCTTCTCGCGCCGAGGCCCGCTCCAACAAGCCGTTCCAGCGCCG
Organism: Pseudomonas sp. EB271-G4-1; assembly: GCF_058791355.1. Lineage (NCBI taxonomy): Bacteria > Pseudomonadati > Pseudomonadota > Gammaproteobacteria > Pseudomonadales > Pseudomonadaceae > Pseudomonas > Pseudomonas sp. EB271-G4-1. The sequence goes on along the minus strand of NZ_JBYTEO010000058.1, from coordinate 12,993 downwards.
CAAAGCCTCACTCAGTGGTTCGCGCAGTGCCTGCGGCAGGTCGGAGGGTTGCAAGGCTTGGCCTTCGTTGAGTTTGCGGATGAATTTGCGGCAGGCCTGGGGTGAGTGTGAGTTGGCCTCTTCAAGCAACGTTGCCTTCAGTGCTTGCAATGAGCGGAAGTCTTGTTCAAAGGCGCGGCACAATGGCAACTCGGCGAATCGGCCCAGATTCGTCAAGTGATGAATGGGAAAACCGGTCGAGCGCAGCCAGAAGTACTGTGAGCTTTCCATGGTCTAGACCGGCATCCTAATGGCGTTGAGTTGATGAAGTTTGCCGAGCAGTGCAATGTCCTCGCCGCTTGGTTGGGCGGCTGTGGAACCCAGTATCTGCGTCAAGGTGACGAGTGACTGTGGTTGCTCAAGACATCGATAGAGATACGTCGCGCGCGGGCTTATGAGCGTGAATTTATGGCGGGTCTCAGGGGTGGGCAAATACACCAGGATGTGTTGGCTGGTTCCCTCCGGGCTGCTACGCCCCAGCAGGCTTTTATCACGCAACCACTGCGACAACGCATAGCTGCTCTGGTAAATGCGTGCACTGTCGGTGCGCTGATATTGGCCCGGCACCACGGCGCTGGCTTTCACCAGTCCGGTGTAGAGGTGCACACATTCGCGTTCAAGCCCTATCAGGTCACGAATCTGCGGGTAATCAGCGAGCTCCTGGCGCTCAAGTAGAAAGTCCAGGACCGCATCGCAATAGCCATAAACTCTTGGCCCGTAATCAAACCACTTTTGTTGACGCAGGAATGCCTTGGAAAGGGTCGGCAGATCCAGCCCGATGTTGATCAGTGCGCGCAAAGTCAGCGGGGCGCCGGTTTCCAGTGCATTGATAAAGGAGTTGACCAAGCGGAACTGATAGTTTTCGACGAACCATTTCACCCTCTCAAACTGACTGGCGTAGGTATGCAGAATAGCCCGCTCGTTATCGGGGAAGTTTTGCAGCCATTCAATCGCGCCCTGAGCTTCGTACAACTGTTGCTGCAGCATTTCATCGCGTAGCAGGCGTCGCCATAGCCTCCAGACCTGCTCAGCGTCCATGCGTCAGTTCCTGTACTGGTTTGGTGTAGTAGTTCCAGATTTTCTGAGCACGCCGCACATCGGTGACAATCATGTGTTCGTCGTTGGCGTCCATCACTCGTGTCAGCGCATGGTGGGCCTGTCCCTGGTATTCCAAGATGATCGCCGAGGGTCGGGTGCGGGACATGAGTTCCTGGTACAGGTCCCAAACAGGTTCGGGCACACACGAGTCATGCCAGTCGTGGTAAAGCCCCTCGTGCCAGCTGCCACCCGCCAGATGCACCGAGATCACCTTGTCCAATGGCAAGGTGTCGAGGTAGTCGTGCAAGTCGAAGTTTTTCAGGTTCAGATGGTTGGTGTAGATGTTGTGCAAGTCCAGGTGCAAAAAGGTGCCGGACTGCTGCACGAGCCGGGCCAAGAACTCGGCTTCACGCATTTCAGCGCCTGGGCATTGCAGGTAATAGGCGGCGTTTTCATGGGCCAATGGCATCCCATAATGCGCCTGCAAAGTCTTCGCGCGTTCGGCGCAGCGGAGCACCTCTGAATTGGAAAACTGCAGCGGGCTGCTCCAGATATCCAGCCAGGAGTTGTCGCCATAAAAACAATGGTTGGCGACCCATGGACTGTTCAGCATCTTGGCCAGGGGCACATGACGTTGCACTGCGGCGGTTTCTTCGAGAGGGCTGAAACCAAAGTCGCAGCCGTAATTGGAATGCGCCAGTAATGTGAATTTCTCAGCCAGCCGATTGATCATCGCCTGAGCCCCAGGCTTGATAATCTGCGGGCCATCCATGGGGGCCATGATGTTATCGAGAAGGATTTCCAGCACATCGACTACGATCTCCTCAAATGGAAACCAGTCCAGGATTTCGGGGTTGTACTGGATACCCACACCAATTGGTTCGGGCTTAACGAAGTGAGCCATGTGGTTGCCCAGTCTGAGGAAGGGGGCGGCTCCCTCGACGTAAAGCCGAGGAGGCGCGGAGCGATCAGGCGAAAACTTTGCTTTCGATGATTTCGATATCGTCGAGGTCGAACTCCTCGAACGGCATATCGTTGAGGGCTTGCGGCGTGATGCTGGCAGTGGGGTCGGTGGTAAGTTCATCCGTGTTGGCGATAGCCGGGGTCACTGTAGGTTGGGTCATGACATCATCCTTATGGGTGGTTGAAAAGGCGAATCAGGGTGGCTGCGGTGAGGCACCAGGCGATTACCCAGCCCAGGCAGGTCAACAGGAATGTGCTCCAGTAGAGCCTGCGCAATGCAGGGGAAACCGCTTCCAGCGGCGCGGTGCGCCAATGGCGCTTTACATAGTTGAAAGCACGTTGGCGCAGACGCGGTTGCCCGAGAACCTCGGTAATAGCCAGGTACGTGTCGCCATTGAAGATGGGCAGCAGCGTCGGAATGAGGGAAATAAACGAAGCCACGATCATCACCACAAAAAGACCGGGCAAAACCCCTTGGGTGTCACGGAACATCGCCCACAGGACAATGCTCACGCCTGCATACTGGAGGCTGACCAAGGGGCCTGCCAGAATGGTGATCACCCGTTGGTTCAGTGGCAGCTGCGACCATTGCGCCTGTACCGGACGTACCCAGCCGGTGGCCAGCAACAAGTAGATGCCGATTCCGAAATCGTTGACCTTGACCCCATAGTGACGACAGGCCAATGCGTGCCCCAGTTCGTGAAGGGCGATAGAAGTCAAAATGACCGGGAAGTGCCAGAGCAACCAGCGGTAGCTGTGGATATAGGTCTCGCCAGCATCGGCCATGAACGTACTGAAGTGCACGCCCAGGTATACGAAACTCGCTAGGGCCAATGCCAGTAACGGCAAAATGAATGCCGCGCGGCAGCACCAGGGCGCCAACCGGTAAATATGATCGAGCAGTGGCTGCGGGTTGGTTTTCACCAGGTTAATCAGCAAATACTCTTTCAGCGGGCCGTAGGTTATGCCCGTGGCTGGGTCACGCAGGTCCTTTTTATGAGCGGTTTGATCGCTGCTCAGCAGTTTCAGTTTGAGCAGTTTGCGCTCGAACTGCGCAAGCTTCTCAGGGCTTACCTTGATTCGATACTGAACAAGGGCGGCGTCGGCGATCTCTGGAAGGCTTCGCTGACCAGTGAAGAGCAAAGCAAGCGAGTACTCGGCCTTGCCCAGTTCAAAGCCGATATCGTTACTGGGATCGTAGAGGTTATAGCGCCAAGTGACCGAGTCTGCTGGCAGTGGCGTCACAACCAGGTCATCCCTAAAGCAGGAATGAGCTTGGGCGCTCGAGTTTTCGAGAGCATGGACCGAGGTACTCATGCGCGAGCTCGCAACGCAAGGAGGCTTGGCATGTAAGTTTTCTGAAGGGCCATGCGGCCTTGGGTCTTAATGCTTTCGAGGTGCTCATTAGCACGCTGGGTAGAGGCTCGCCCCAGTACGAACACCGCCCCCGGCCGAGTGGGCCCGCATATGGGCTCACGGGTGGTCCGGATCGGTTCCCAACCATGCTGGCACATCAGGTACTCGATGCTGCTGGCACTCAAATAACGACGATGGTTATGGGTTAGAAACCCTTGTTCGATGCCATAACCCAGCGCGCGACCTTCAATCAACAGCAACCCATCCTCGGCACTGGCCCGTCGGCAAAGTTGCATGACTCGGTTGACATCATGAACATGTTCCAAAGAACCATTTATGATGATCAGGTTGTAATCACCACTGGGGCTCATACGTTCGGCCCCCACCAGATCGATGTCCAGGCCGATATTTTTGCCGTATTCTACATAGGCCCGGTCGGGATCATTGCCTCTTACTGTCCATCCCCGTTTCGCGAAGGGAATCATCAGGCCGCCGGAAGAACAGCCGACATCAAGCATTTTGCCTTTGGCGGGAAGCACATCCTGCAAGTACCGGCAAAGGTGTTCGCCGCGGCGTACCTGGTCCAGAAAGAACGCGCGCTCAGGTCCCGTATTGCCGAACAGGCTCAGGCGGTAGTATTTGTCGTAGTAAGCGTCGTAGAAAGCTTGATCGAAGCGGTATTGTTGGAAAATATGGCCGCAGTCCTGGCAACCGAGTACTGGCAATGCCACAGTTTGGTCACCGGGCCCTTGGACGCTTTCCAGTAAAACCCAATGGTCTTTGGAATTGCACAATTCGCAATTCATTTTCTGCGCACGAAACGTGTCTGGCATCTGCAGAAGTTGCAAATATTCTTGTTCTATGGTTGCGTTCATGATCACGTTCCGGTCACTTGATGCAGAAGAATCCTTCAAAGCAAATGTATTTGAAAACACTGGTTATATCCCTGAAGCCGGCACGAGATAACATGTCGATATTTCCCATCGTGGAAAAAGGCTCCAGTACACCTTTCAAACTTCTGGTTTTTGCCAGGATTTCATCGGCGCTATAGCCTTGGTCCCGCTTATAATCTACATACAGGCTGCTGAGGATGTCTTGAAAGCGTGCGTCTGGACCACGTACTTTTTCAAACATGATAAAACTACCACCCCAATTCAAGGACTCATAAATGCGATCGAACAAGGCTTGGCGAATGCGCGGGTGTACAAACTGGATAGTGTAATACGCAACTATCAGATCGCTTTTTTCATAGGGGAAACTCAGAATATCATCGGTGATGAAACTGACATTGTGCTGTGGCGATACGCTTAAAAGTTCATTCGCCTTGCGGGTCATGGCTTCTTCCACATCAATGCCCACCCACTTCGCCGATGCGAAATGGCGTTGTGCAAGTTGCCGAGTTAAGGTGCCGGTGGAACTGCCAAGTTCGTAGCAGGTGCTATCGGTTTTTACAAAAAAGTCGCTGAGCGACAGCACGATATCGTGTCCGTCCTTGTATTTGGGTACGGATTTCGATACATGGGTGTCAAAGTGTTCAGGTGTCGTGCCTCCGAAACTCCATGAGGCATTACTGGACTCTACACCATCACCAACGGTTTCATAGAGAGTGCCAAGAGAGGTCGTTAGGGCAGACATGTATGTCAAATCCTTGTGCGATAGTATTAGCGCGCATTAGTGCAACTGAATTTTTTGCTCAAGTAGAGGCTATCCAGTTCTAATCAGTGTGTCATCATCATATTTGTGGGAAATAAATGTTTATTTTGTAGGGGATTTCCCAAAGCGTTCCATATAGGCGCATTAAGTAAAGGGTGTTGTGATCTGCCGCTGTTCCGTAATGTATTTAACACCTTGGTATTGGTGAAGGGGAACGTCAGAGTTCGACTGGTACAATCTGTGCTTAATGAAGCGGACAAAATCGAGGGCGCGCGGACTTCCTGCGACCAATCTACAGGGACAAGCGCCACCCCCCCCTAGTCCACTTTGACGATGAGCCCATCCCCCCGCACCCCCGATCATGGGGCTGCACTCCGCCAGCGCACCCTGCGTGGTCGGCGGTTCTTTCCTGACCTCAGCTAATGGCATAACAACAATGACGGCTCAAGTTCAGTCTCAGACCCACTACGACGTGATCATCGTCGGTTCGGGTGCAGGTGCGATGACTTCGGCGGTATTCCTCGCCGACCAGGGTTTCAGTGTGCTGGTGGTGGAGAAAAGCAACCAGTACGGCGGCACCTCGGCGATCTCCGGAGGCGGTATCTGGATTCCCAACAACCACTATTTCGCGCGCATGAAGGGCAACGACAGCTACGCCACCGCCCTGACTTACCTGAAGGCGGCAGCGGGCGAGCATGTCGGTGAAACGCGCCTGCGTGCCTACCTGGACAATGCGCCGAAGATGATCGAGCAGCTCACCCGTATCAGCCGGGTGCGCTACGCCGTGGCGGCCAAATACCCTGATTATTATCCGCACCTGCCGGGGGCTTTGCCCGGTGGGCGGACCCTGGATCCGGAGTTGTTCGACACCAGTCTGCTGGGTGAGGAACTGGCAAACCTGCGCAAGCCTTCGCCTTCGACCCTGCTGATGGGGCGCATCGCCTGGACGGCGCGCGATGCGCACAAGGCCATGGCCCGTAGCTTCGGCTGGCGCCTGCTGATCATGAAGCTGATGCTGCGCTACAAGCTGGACTTCAAATGGCGGCGCAAGAGCAAGATGGATCGTCGCGCGTCCTTGGGCAGTTCGTTGGTGGCGTCTTTGCGCCGCTCGTTGATGGACCGCAACGTGCCGCTTTGGCTCAACACCGATTTCTGCGGCCTGGTCACCGATAACGGTCGGGTCAGCGGCGTCACCGTGCGCCGTGACGGTGCCGAACTGCAACTGCAGGCACGCCACGGTGTGATCCTGGCCTCCGGTGGCTTCGAACAGAACCAGGCCCTGCGTGACCAGTACCTGCCCAAGCCAACCCGCAAGGCCTGGAGCGCGACACCGCCCGGCAACAACACCGGCGCGGCCCTGGAAGCCGGCATGGCCCAGGGCGCGGCCACCGCGCTGATGGATTGGGCCTGGTGGGCGCCGACCATTGCCGTACCGGGAGAAGACAAACCCCGGGGGATTTTTGCCGAGCGTGCGTTCCCCGGCGCCATCGTGGTTAACGGCCTGGGGCAACGCTTTGTCAACGAAGCCGCGCCTTATCTGGAATTTGTCGATGCCATGCATCAAGACAACCAGAAAACCGGCGGCAAGTCGGTACCGGCCTGGGTGATCTTCGACGCGCATTTCCGTTTCAACTATGCCATGGGGCCGTTGATGCCAGGGCAGATCATGCCCGACAGCCGCCTGCGCAAGGAGTGGCTCAATAACCTGTATTGGAAGGCCGACACTGTGGCTGGCCTGGCCCGACAGATCGGCGTCGACAGCCTCGGTCTGGAAGCCACCGTGGCCAAGGTCAACGACTATGCAGGCTCCGGTGTGGACCTCGACTTCGACCGTGGTGGCAATGTCTTCGATCGCTACTACGGTGACAGCAACATCAAGCCCAACCCGTGCCTGGCGCCCCTGCGCAAAGGCCCGTACTACGCCATGCGCCTGGACGCCGGGGACATCGGCACCAAGGGCGGCCTGTTGACCAACGAGCATGCCCAGGTGGTGCGCGAAGATGGCACCGCCATCGCCGGCTTGTACGCCATTGGCAACTGCTCGGCGTCGGTGATGGGCACCAGCTATCCGGGAGCGGGTGGCACCCTGGGGCCGGCGATGACCTTCGGCTATGTCGCCGCCAATCACCTGGCTAGCCAGCGTTAGGAGGGGCTATGTCAATGTCCGATAACCTCCCCAGCACCGATGTGCTGCCGCCCCTGCAAGTAACCGATGGCAGCAGTGTGGACTGGGACGAACGTTGCGACGTGCTGGTCGTCGGCTGGGGCGCGGCCGGTGCCTGCGCCGCGCTGGAAGCTCGGGCCCAGGGGGCCAACGTGCTGATCGCTGACCGCTTCACCGGCGGCGGCGCCAGCGCCAAGAGTGGCGGGGTGGTCTACGCCGGTGGCGGTACGCGTCATCAACAGGCCGCGGGCTTCAACGACAGCCCCGAAGCCATGTTCGATTACCTCAAGCACGAAACCGGGGGCGTGGTGAGCGATGACACTTTGCGGCGCTTCTGCGCCGACAGTGTGAGCAACCTCGAGTGGCTGGAAAGCCACGGCGCGCCCTATGCCCACCAGATGCCACCCGGCGGGGGAAAGACTTCGTACCCGCCCGACGGCTACTTCCTCTATTACTCGGGCAACGAATTGGTGCCCGACCACGGCGGCCCCTTGCCGCCTGCACCACGAGGGCATCGCACCGTGGGCAAAGGGCAGGGCGGCGCGGTGCTTTTTGCCCACCTGAAGGCAGCGTGCCTGAAGGCCGGAGCGAAAACGCTGTTGCAGGCGGCGGCGCGACGACTGCTGGTCGACCCCCGGGGGCGGGTACTGGGTGCCGAGTTTTGGTGTATGCCCGAAGGCAGCAAGCAAGCCCAGTTGCACGCACGACTGTCCGCCCGCGCCGAACGCCTGCAGAACTTCGCGCCGGGCTATTGCAACAAATTGCGCAAGAAGGTCTGCCAGCTGGAACGGGATTTCGCCAGGCCCCTTCGGGTGCAGGCACGCCATGGCGTGATCCTGAGCACCGGCGGCTTCATCTTCAATCGCCAGTTGCTCGAACAGCACGCACCGAAGTTCCGGCGCAACTTCAAGGTCGGCGCCACCGGTTGCGATGGCAGCGGCTTGCGCCTGGGCGCCAGTGTCGGCGGCCAGGGCTCGGGGCTTGAGCGGGTATCGGCATGGCGCTTCATCAACCCGCCGTACAGTTGGCACAAGGGCATCGTGGTCAATCGCGAGGGCCGGCGCTTCTGCAATGAAGAAGTCTACGGCGCCACCCTCGGGCAACCGTTGATGGAAGAGCAGGGCGGCAAGGCATGGCTGGTGCTGGACGCGCCGTTGCGCAAGAAAGCCATCCGCGAAGCGCTGTTCGGCGGCTACTGGTGGTTCCAGAGTTTTCCGGCCTTGGCGCTGATGCTGTTCAAGGTGCGCAAGGGCAAGAGCCTGAGCGAGTTGGCCAGTGCGACCGCCATGGACCCCGCCGTACTGCGTGCGTCGGTGCTGGCCGCCAACGCCGCCGCCCGTGGCGAAGCGCCGGAGCCATTCGGCAAGTCCGAGGGCGGTCGCCAGGTGCTTGAGCAGGGGCCTTTCTATGCCTGCGATATCTCCGTGACCAATCCGGTCTTCCCCCTGGGCGCCCTGACCCTGGGCGGCTTGCGCGTGGATGAGCGCAGCGGCGCGGTGCTGGACCAACACGGGCAAGCCATCAGTGGCCTGTACGCCGCCGGCCGCAGCGCGTTGGGCATTCCCTCGCACCTGTACATCAGTGGCTTGTCCCTGGCCGACTGCGTGTTCTCCGGTCGACGAGCCGGTGCCGCTGTCGCGCGCACCAAGCAAGCCGAAACGATCCATACACACGAGATGACATGATGACCGACAACAAGAATGGCCGGGTTCACGGCAAGGTCGCGCTGGTCACCGGCGGCGCCAAGGGCATCGGCGCCGCGAGCGTGCGGCTGCTCGCGGCCGAGGGCGCCCAGGTGCTGATCAGCGACCTGGACGTCGAGGCAGGTCAGGCCCTGGCGATGGAGATCGGACCGACTGCAGCCTTCATCCGTCACGACGTCAGCAGCGAAGCTGAGTGGCGCCAGGTCATCGACCATGTGCGCGAGCGCTACGGTCGCCTGGACATCCTGGTCAACAATGCCGGCATCCTCATCGCCGGCTCGATCCAGGAAACCACCCTGGCGGACTGGCACAAGATGCTGCGAGTCAATGCCGACAGCGTGTTCCTGGGCTGCCGCGAAGGCATCGCGTTGATGAAGGACAGCGGTGGTTCGATCATCAACCTCTCATCCATCGCGGCCCTCGCCGGGCGCGACGACTACCTGGCCTACAGCGCCTCCAAAGGCGCGGTGGCGGCGTTGTCGCGTTCGGTGGCAGCGCTTTGCCGACGGCGCAAATTCCGCATCCGCTGCAACACCCTGCACCCCGACGGCGTCCTCACCGACATGACCCGCGCCAGCTTCCCCCAAGGCGTCGACCCGAACCGCCTGACCATCGACAGCGACCCGATGAACCGTATGTGCCTGCCGGAGGATGTGGCGGCCAGCGTGCTGTTCCTGGCCAGCGATGAGGCGCGGGCGATCAATGGTGTGGAGTTGCGCGTTGATAGTGGGCAGATGGTGATGGGTATCTAGCGGCTCATGTGGCCACCGTAGGAGCCAGCGGTGCGGCGATCCGACTTGCCGGCGAACGCGACGCCGCGATGCATTTGCCGCACCGCCTCATCGTTCTTCGCGGGCAAGTCGGATGGCCGTCTGCTTGCTCCCATTCACCTATTTCAAAGTGCTGATACCGGCATCAACACCGTGCCCCACAGCCCAGTCGCACCACCGCCGCCACTGAAGATGAATTGCGGTCCAATGCCACGCGCAATCGCCTGCGTTCCAGTCGCGACAGCTAGCCAAGGCGATATGCAGCCTGGATGACCCAGCATTGCATCGAGGTTGCTCAACCCAGTCTTGTTGACCGGCATAAGGACTTCACTCAGTACGCTCGCGACAGCGACAGCCCGTTGCGCATCGATGCCCACTCGCCAAACCCGCTCGATCGATGTCGATTCAAGCGGCACCCAATCAAGGGCCTGGCGCGTGGCATAAAGAAGGTCATCGGAGGAGGGCGTGCGCTCCTGCTCCGGGCGGTGAAGATAGGCGATTGGCGCTAAGGTGGTCTGCGTCAGGCGGTTGCCAAACAACAACCCGACGGCGGCTTCCGCCGTGCCTTCAGGCTGCTGCGGTGCAAACTGCACGGCCACCACCAGCAGCAACGCCCGATCGCGGATACGCCGGTCGAGCCACTGGTCCAGTGCAGTCAGTCCGCCGCCATCGACAGGGGTGACGGGCTGGCGAATACCGGATTCGCGCCACGCTTGTTGCCAGACTCGGCGCCACTGGTTCTCCGGCAAACCGGTATCGACGTCCAGCAACAGGGCCAGTGGTTGATCAGCAGGCAACTGCGCCAAAGTGGGCGCCAGGTCGGCGAGCGTCTGTGCCCATATACTCAGCAATAGCGCTTCCGGATTTTCATCGGCATCGCAAGATAAACAACTATGGCGAAGTATTGCTCCATCCATTCTGGAGGCTTGGGACTTCAGCGCATTCGCTCCACTCAGCAGAGCCTCCAGTTGTATTGACGGTTCATCGCCAGGCTGCCGAAGCGCCGTCTGCAAACTCACGCCCAACACCTGTTGCGAGCGACGCCCTTGACGAATCTTTCGGGTCAGGTCTTCTTCACGCGCTTCATCCCAACCTTTGGCGGCACCATGCTCGCCAACGTATAACATCGCTCGCCCGAAACCCAGCACGCACCAGGCCAGGATTGGAAAGACCAAGGCCGCGCGCCAGAACTCCGCAGGCCGTTGAGGTAAGGTTTCATCGCCGAACAACAGCGTTCCTCCTGTGCCCAGCAAACAGAACAGCATCAGCAGGCCGAGCCAAAGTAAAAATCGAGGAGGTTGAGGGCACAGTGCGGGAGCAGGAATTTTGTCCAGTCTGATTGGCATAACTTCACCGGTTCACTGAAAAATTTATTGACCTACACTGCGCCCACTTCTTAATTATCTTCACCTTTGTTTGGTATAAAACCCTGCACCATCCGGCCGTCGTATCCTCCACTAGAACTCTGTCCCCTTTGATTAAATACATCTTGCTTGAATACTCCGGCAACGGCTCCGAACCGCCATCATGAAGAAATGTTTTTTCCATGATGGTGCCTGTGACTTTTTCGTCAGCAACGACGGTGCGAAACAAGGGCGAAGCAATTGCAGACTCAATACTTTTCTTATCTTTGTACGGGTACATATATGTTGATTGTCCGTGCTCGTCAATAGTATCCCCACCTATATCAAAAAAACGAGTGCGCTTTTGATCGGGAAGTAGAGAGTCTCCCTCCCACCTAAAAACACTGACGCTGTAAATATCACTCACGGAGTCCCACGATTTTGGCGCTTCCATGCGGTGAATAATAAATAGCGTTTCTTCGAACTTCCCTTCAGCTGTAAAGAAAAATGCGTCGGTGATTGTTCCTTCCGTGCCCGCATATGGGAATTGAAAAATAAGTTTCGGTTTTTTAGATGGGGCGACTGAGTAAAGAGATATCTCGTCTGGATCGCTAGATAACTTTTTTTCGGCTCGAACATCTGATTTCGTGTAGGCGAAACATATGTCCAATCCATTTGTGCTCATGGATTTATAAGCTTCCCGAAGACCAACGTTGCTGCACTTTTCATTGCTTGCGAAAGCGGTCGATCCAAAGAAAAAACTTAGAAGTAAAATTAATTTAATCATTTCGCTTGCACCTACTATCAAAATTTGCATTAAATTTTTCAGTTATGTCCCGCTTGTATTTTTGGCGTTCTGACAAACCTGCCAACCCGATATTTATGGGGCGAGTCACCGCAGTAACACCTGCATCCCCATTTAGGGTCGGATCCTCCGCAATTGCGGATATGCGCCTTGCCTTCCAGAACCACAGTGCTGTTTCTATAGCGACGGCGAAATCTTTTTCCAATAGCTCTGGATTAGAGTCAATCGGTAGACCTGTGTCTTTGGCGCATTTCTTATAGGTTTCATAGTGAGTGAGATGGATTAACCCTCGCCCCCTGAAGTCTTTCCCTGGCTTTTCAGAATTGCCATAACAATGCAATCCGTAAGCTACATCGTTACCAATAAGATGCTCATCTATCCAGGCTAGTTTTTCTTCTTCACTTGAGAAAGAAAGCCCTTTTCTGGAGAATCCCGCATTTATTACAGTCGGAGACAGTCTGTAAAGTCTGGCGGCAGTGTATGTCCTCCTAGAGTAGTTTAGCGACTCTCTAAAATGTACAAACCCACCAGTCTCTTTTTTTGCTTGTGCTAATAGGTGGGTGATTTGCTCGCAACTGTCTAATCCGTACTTTTTGAACAAGTGTTTAGCTGCATCGACCATCGCACTGATAAAAAGCGGGTTTACTTCGTTGCCGCATATTTCGCTCAAAAAATCACTCGTTAATTTGAGCGTAACACCGCATATTTTGCAGCTCAGCATTCCGTTTACGGTGTTCGCGAAGTGACCAAGCATCCCAATCGGATGAAAGTGATAGGCACTCCCCCACGAAGGCAATCCCACCTTTTCCGCGACGTCCCTCCACCACCCCAGCTCTGCAATCCGCTGCTTCTCCGCGAGCCAGTTCAAGTGCGGCGTCGAGCCGCTATGACCAAGCAACTCATCCAACGCATCCCAGATCTTCGGCTGCTCAAACCACTCGCTTTCCTTGTACAGGATCATCTGCGAGATCGACTGCGCATGCGCCGGCAGCTCAAGGGCCGCTTGCAGTTCAGCGGCAGTCATCTTGCCGTCGCGGTTGCGATCGATGATCGCGTACAAGCGGTTTTTCATCGGGCCCTTGTCGTCCTTTTCGGCGATGGGGCGATAACGCTCGCGTTGTGCGTCGCTGAAGCCGCCGACGGCGCTGAGAAAAGAAGC
>NZ_JBYTEO010000057.1:0-43922 GCF_058791355.1 Pseudomonas sp. EB271-G4-1 | reverse complement strand
GTTTTCGTGTGGTGCTCAAGGCGCCCGATGGCATTGGCCTGACCTGGTATTTACGCACCGAACTGGGGGCGGGGCCGATGGCGTTGCTGAAGTTGCGCGGCTTTAAGTTGCCGGCGCAGATCTTCCTGGCTGAAGGGGCGGCGGCAGCACAAAACGGGAGGTTTAAAAAATGACAATGCACAAATTGTTTGCCCGATGCCTTGGCGAGCGCGACTCAGGAATCTTTTTATGAGCAAGGACAATCTGACACTGCATTACTTCGACGCCGAGATGCGCTATCTGCGTGAGGCTGGCAAGGAGTTTGCCGAAGCCTTTCCAGACCGGGCGGCGCAACTGAATCTGGACAAGCAGGGCGCTCGTGACCCGTCTGTGGAACGCCTGTTCGAGGGTTTTGCCTTCCTGATGGGACGCTTGCGCGAAAAGCTTGACGATGACCTGCCGGAGCTGACCGAAGGCCTGGTCAGTCTGTTGTGGCCGCATTACCTGCGCACCATTCCGTCGCTCTCGATAGTCGAGTTGGCACCGGAGCTGGGGAAGATGAAGCGCAACGAGTTGATCGAAACTGGTTTTGAAGTGCTGTCGCAGCCCATCGGTGTGCAGCGCACCCGTTGCCGATACACCACCACCCAGGACCTGACACTGCGGCCACTCGCCCTGGAGTCTGTGCGTCTGGCCCACGAGCCGGACGGGCGTTCAGTGCTGCGCTTGCGCTTCGCCCGCGGAGCGATGAGCACCTGGAACGAGATGGACCTGAGTCGCCTGCCGCTGTACCTCAATGCCGACGCATCGCTGGCCAGTGCGCTGCACCAGGCACTGACCCTGAACGCTCAAGCCTTGTATGTACGCCTGCCTGACCAGTCGGGTCGTACTCTGCTGGACGGTTATTTTTCGCCCAAGGGGTTCGCCGATGACGATCGATTGTGGCCCAAGGGCGACAGCGCTTTCAGCGGCTATCAGCTGTTGCTTGAGTATTTCACCTTCCGCGAGAAGTTCATGTTCGTCACCCTGTGTGGACTGGAGCTTGTGCTCATCAAGCCAGGCGATCTATGGTTCGAACTGGAGGTGGTGTTACGCGAACCGTGGCCGCAAGCGTTCAACCTGAGCACCGGGCACATTCGCTTGCATGCGGTGCCGGTGATCAATGCGTTCACACTGGAGTCCGACCCGCTGGCACTGCAGCCGCTACAAACCGACTACTTGCTTCGCCCCATGCGTTTGCAGGACGGTCATACCGAAATCTATTCGGTGGATCAGGTCACTACGTCGAGTAATGGCGACCGCCAGGACTACATACCGTTCAGCAGTTTCCGCCACAAGGGCGGCATGTTGCGGGATGAGATGCCCGAGCGTTATTTCCATACCCGCTTGAAACGAGGCACCAATGGCCTGCATGACACCTGGCTGATCCTCGGCGGCGACGGATTTGACAAGGACCGGCTAGACGTGAACCAAAGCCTTTCGCTGCGCCTGACCGGCACCCATGGCCAGCTTCCGCGCAATGCGTTGCAAGGCACACTGCTCGATACGCTGGCACAAACCTCAAAGATCGGTTTGCAGGTGCGCAATCTGTGCGCACCCACATTGCCGTGTTACCCGCCGAACCGCGACCGCTTCCACTGGCGAGTGCTCAGCCACCTGGGCTCAAACTTCCTGCCGATGCTCGACAATGCTGAAGTATTGCGTGGCACACTGGCGTTGTATGACTGGACGGACGACGAACTGAACCGGCGGCGCCTGGCGGCCATCGTCGAGGTCAGGCACCACCTCCTGCAGCGTTTTGAAAAAGGCTTTCTGCTGCGCGGTGTCGACATCGAAGTCACACTGGATGCCAACGGTTTTTCCGGCGAAGGTGACATCAGCCTGTTTGGCGAGATGCTCCATCGCTTCTTCGGTTTGTACGCCGATATCCACCTGTTCAACCAGCTCACGCTGATCCTTCAACCTTCTGGAAAATGTCTGCGATGGCCCGAGAATCACAGTCAACGTATTCCCGGTTGAACGCCCGGGCTCTCTTCCACAGAGGGGTTTGCCAGCCACAGATTTCGGTCGTTCCAGATAGACCGCGAGAATCAGCTACCCTCTATGAAACCATTGTCATCCGCGAAGCTCGAAACAAACGGGTGCAGTTACCGGGGCGCAGAGCGAGTCGATGCCGTTTCTAGAAGATAACCACGGGTGTGCCGGCTGGAACGGCGAAATGGCCGGGCGCATTCGTGCGTTCGACTGGAGCCGGACTGAGCTTGGGAGCCTGGAGAACTGGTCCAGGAGCCTGTGCAGCGCGGTACAGCTGATGCTCGCCTCGCCGCTGCCGATGGTGATGCTCTGGGGCCGGGCCGGCTACATGATCTACAACGACGCCTATTCGATATTTGCCGGCGGGCGCCATCCCTACCTGCTGGGTTGCGCGGTGGAGCTGGGTTGGCCGGAAGTCGCCGACTTCAACCGGCATGTGGTCGACACCTGCCTGGCGGGGGGGACCTTGTCCTACCGTAACAAACAGCTGGTGTTGCTGCGCGACGGCGTGCCCGAAGACGTCTGGCTGGACCTTTACTACAGCCCGGTTGCCGATGATGACGGGCATCCTGCCGGCGTTATGGCGATGGTGGTCGACACCACCGAATTCGTGATTTCCGAACGTCTGCGCCAGGCAGCGGAAAATGCCTACCGCGCCGACAACGAGCGGGTACGCCTGGCACTCAATGCCGGAGCCTTGCTCGGCTCATTCGTCTGGGATCTCAAGGCCAATACCCTCAGCGGCGATGAACGCTTCGCCCGCACGTTTTCCTTTCCCCCAGGGCAAAGCCTGGACAATTTGCCCCAGGACCTCGCACAAGCCCATATCCATCCCGATGATCGCAGTTGGGTTGAGGAACAAGTCAGGCAATCGATACAGACCGGTGTGCCGTATAACGCCGAGTACCGGGTGCTACGTCCCGACGGCAGCTACCTGTGGGTGCTCGCCAGCGGCTGCTGCGAATTCGATGAGCAGGGCCAGGCCTTTCGTTTCCCCGGCGTGTTGATCGACATCCACGAACGCAAATCCGCGGAAGAGTCCTTGCTCAGGTTTACCCGCAACCTGGAGCAGCGCGTGGCCGACGAAGTCGAAGCGCGACTGGCGGCAGAAGAGCAACTGCGCCAGTCACAGAAGCTAGAGGCCATCGGCGGCCTGACCGGCGGCGTGGCCCACGACTTCAATAATCTGCTGCAAGTGATTGCCGGAAATCTGCACTTGCTCGCCCGTCATGAACCGGACAATGCCAACGTGCAGCGCCGGGTCAATGCGTCCATTGCCGCGGTTGAGCGCGGCGCAAAACTGTCCTCGCAGTTGCTCGCGTTTGCCCGGCGCCAGCCCTTGTCTCCGGCGGTTTGCACGGCGCAGCAGATTTTCGATGGCCTGGGTGAACTGTTGCAGCGTGCGCTGGGGGAAACCATCCATGTTCACATGAGCACCCCGGTTGACCCCTGGTCGGTCTTCGTCGATCGCAACCAGCTGGAAAACGCCATCCTCAACCTGATGATCAATGCCCGTGATGCCATGGAGGGCGAGGGCACGATTGAACTCAGCGCCGAGAATATCACTCTCGACCGCGGGTTCTGCCTGGGCAAGGGCATCGTTGCCGGTGACTACGTGCGGGTCACGGTTGCGGACAGTGGCCTGGGCATGTCGCCGCAAGTGCTTGGGCAGGCGTTCGAGCCGTTTTTCACCACCAAGCCCGATGGCCATGGCACAGGACTGGGCTTGAGCATGGTGTTCGGTTTCGTCAAGCAGAGTGGCGGACATATCGAGATGGCCAGCGTCGTTGGGCAGGGCACCCGGGTGCAGATGTATTTTGCGCGCAACCTGCGCTCGATGGACAGTGAACTACCCAGTGCCGATGTGCTGCAACGGGGCGCGAACGAGCGGATCCTGGTGGTCGAGGACAATGAGGCAGTGCGCGTTTCAACCGTGGAGCTGCTGCGCGAAGAGGGCTATCAGGTGCTCACCGCCGCCAATGCCGACGCGGCCATGCAGATGTTGCTGGAGGGGGCGGCGGTGGACTTGATCTTCACCGACGTGGTCATGCCCGGGCTGATAAAAAGCTCGGATCTGGCGGCATGGGCCAAGGTACAGAATCCCCCGGTGGCGGTGTTGTTCACCTCGGGCCACACCCGTGACATTATCTCTCGCAATCATCAGCTGAGCCCGGATACCCATTTGCTGAGCAAGCCCTATGGGCCGCAAGCGCTGACCCGGACGATTCGTACCGTACTCAACGGCTAAACATTTCTTCACTGTAGGAGCTGCCGCAGGCTGCGATCTTTTGATCTTGCTTACAAAAATCAAAGTCAAAAGATCGCAGCCTGCGGCAGCTCCTACATGTGTATCGCGACCTTCTTGACTCAAGGCTACCCCATGACCGACAAGCGCATCCCAAACCCTCCCTCCGGCATGGTCAGGGTGCGCGGCGCCCGGGAGCACAACCTCAAGAACGTCGATGTCGACATTCCCCGCGATGCCCTGGTGGTGTTCACCGGGGTGTCCGGTTCAGGAAAGTCGTCCCTGGCGTTTTCGACGTTGTACGCCGAAGCACAGCGCCGCTATTTCGAATCCGTGGCGCCTTATGCGCGACGCTTGATCGATCAGGTGGGCGTGCCGGATGTCGATTCCATCGAAGGCTTGCCGCCCGCGGTGGCCTTGCAGCAACAACGGGGCACGCCGAGCACGCGTTCCTCGGTGGGCAGCGTGACGACTTTGTCGAGCCTGATCCGCATGCTGTATTCGCGCGCCGGCAGTTACCCGGCGGGCCAGCCGATGCTCTACGCCGAAGACTTTTCCCCGAACACGCCACAGGGCGCGTGTCCGCAATGCCATGGCCTGGGCCGGGTGTACGAGGTCACCGAGGCGTTGATGGTCCCGGACCCGAGCCTGACCATACGCCAGCGTGCCGTCGCCTCCTGGCCGATGGCCTGGCAAGGCCAGAATCTGCGCGACATCCTCGTGACCCTGGGCTACGACGTCGATGTGCCCTGGCGCGACCTGCCGAAAAAGCAGCGTGACTGGATTCTGTTCACCGAAGAAACCCCGACGGTGCCGGTCTACGCCGGGCTCACCCCGCAGGAAACCCGGGTCGCCCTCAAGCGCAAGATGGAGCCGAGTTACCAGGGCACCTTCACCGGCGCACGGCGCTATATCCTGCACACCTTCACCCATTCGCAAAGTGCGCTGATGAAGAAGCGCGTCTCGCGCTTCATGCTCGGCAGTCCTTGCCCGCTGTGCGAGGGCAAGCGCCTCAAGCACGAAGCCTTGTCGGTGACCTTCGCCGGCTACGACATCGGTGAGCTGTCGCAGATGCCACTGCTGCAAGTCGCCGAAGTTCTAAAGCCGGTGGCAGCCCGGCATTACCTCGAAGAGGGCGATGAGGCGGGAGAGGTATTGACTCACCTGCAGACCCGTCAGGCCCGCGAACAGCGTGTAGCCCACGGCGCCAGTGGTCACGCCAACGCCCCCGATGTGCGCCACACGCCGAATCTCTCGGTGGAAAAACGCCTCGCCGCGCAACGCATCGCCCAGGACTTGCTGGAACGGGTCAGCACCTTGATCGACCTGGGACTCGGTTACCTGGCCCTGGAGCGCAGTACGCCGACGCTGTCGTCCGGCGAGTTGCAACGCCTGCGCCTGGCGACGCAACTGGGCTCGCAGTTGTTCGGCGTGATCTACGTACTGGACGAACCCTCGGCCGGTTTGCACCCGGCCGATGGTGAGGCGCTGTTCGAAGCCTTGCAACGCTTGAAGGCGGCGGGCAATACCTTGTTCGTGGTCGAGCATGACCTGGAAACCATGCGCCGCGCCGACTGGTTGATTGATGTTGGCCCGGCGGCGGGCGAGCATGGCGGGCGGGTGCTGTACAGCGGTGCACCGGCGGGATTGGCAGAAGTGAGGGATTCGCAGACTCGCGCCTACCTGTTTGCCGAGCACGTCAGCCAACCCCGTCGCGCGCGCAAGGCCAGCGACTGGCTGCGCCTGGAAGGCATCACGCGTAACAACCTGGACAACCTCAATGTTGAGTTTCCGTTGGGCTGTTTTACGGCGGTGACCGGTGTGTCGGGTTCGGGTAAGTCCAGCCTGGTCAGCCAGGCATTGCTGGAACTGGTCGGCGCGCAACTCGGGCGCCCCGGCGTCGACAGTGAACCGCTGGAGGAACTGAGCCTGGAAGACGATGCACCGACCGTCGTTGGCGGGCAGGTCACGGCGGGGCTGGCGTCGATCAAGCGGCTGGTGCAGGTCGATCAGAAGCCCATTGGCCGCACACCGCGCTCCAACCTCGCGACCTATACCGGGCTGTTCGACAATGTGCGCAAGCTTTATGCGGCAACGCCCGAAGCGCAGGCGGCAGGCTACGACGCGGGGCAGTTTTCCTTCAACGTTGCCAAGGGCCGCTGCCCGACTTGTGAGGGGGAAGGTTTTGTCAGCGTCGAATTATTGTTCATGCCCAGCGTCTACGCACCCTGTCCGACCTGCCACGGCGCGCGCTACAACCCCGAGACGCTGGCGATCACCTGGCAGGGCCGGACCATCGCCCAGGTGCTGCAATTGACCGTGGACCAGGCCGTCGAGGTGTTCGCCGAACAAGCGGCGGTGCGTCGTTCCCTGGAGGTGCTGCGCGATATCGGCCTGGGATACCTGCGCCTTGGCCAACCGGCAACCGAGTTGTCCGGAGGCGAAGCCCAGCGCATCAAGCTGGC
Organism: Pseudomonas sp. EB271-G4-1; assembly: GCF_058791355.1. Taxonomy (NCBI): domain Bacteria; kingdom Pseudomonadati; phylum Pseudomonadota; class Gammaproteobacteria; order Pseudomonadales; family Pseudomonadaceae; genus Pseudomonas; species Pseudomonas sp. EB271-G4-1. The sequence goes on along the minus strand of NZ_JBYTEO010000057.1, from coordinate 37,199 downwards.
TACGGAACTGCAGCGCAACCCCCGCGGGGCGACGCTCTACGTGCTCGACGAACCGACCACTGGCCTGCACCCACGTGACGTCGATCGCTTGTTGGAGCAATTGAACAACCTGGTGACGGCGGGGCACACGGTGATCGTCGTCGAACATGAAATGCGCGTGGTGGCGCAGAGTGACTGGGTGATCGATATCGGACCCGGGGCCGGGGATCAGGGTGGCAAGGTTGTGGTGGCGGGTGAGCCGCAGAAAGTGGCCAAGAGCAGAAAGAGCCGGACGGCGCCGTTTCTTGCCAGGGTCCTTGGTGAGGCTTGAGCCAATGTCGTTCTTGCGGGCCTCTTCGCGAGCAGGCTCGCTCCCACAGGGGATCCAGGTACACCGGTAAAAGTCAGGTCGGCTTTAAGGCCGCCTCGCTTTGCTGTTGATCTGGGGCGCCCCGTTAACCACGCTGGCCGAACGCAGGCATTGCCCATCGCGGCGACAATGGATATGTACTCCGACAGCAAATTTCACACAGGGCTTCCTGTGACGCCCCGTATCACCGTTGCGCACGGCTCAATTAACGCGTCGTCAGCGGAACGCGGAGCGTCCCTGGCGGCATTCCCACGCAGAGCGTGGGAACGATCAATCGCCAGCAGGCTCGCTCCCACAGGGGATCCAGGTACACCCGTAAAAGTCAGGTCGGCTTTAAGGCCGCCTCGCTTTGCTGTTGATCGCGAGCGCCCCGTTAACCACGATGGCCGAACGCAGGCATTGCGCAGTGGGTAAACCGGCAGGACGCCGGTTTAGCCGCGCTGGGCCAGGGATGGCCCTTCGCGGCGACCCACGGAGCAATGCCGGAGAGAGGGCATGCCGAGCCCAAGCGAGGCACCGAGTGGTGGGGCAAAGCCTTTTGCTTCCTTTTCGGCGTTTGGAAAAGGGAGTCGCTGTAAAAGCGAAACCATAAGTGGCCGTTACCGCAGCAATGGATATGTACTCCGACAACCAATTTCACACAGGGCTTCCTGTGACGCCCCGCATCATCGTCGCGCACGGCTCAATTAATGCGTCATCAGCGGAACGCGGAGCGTCCCTGGCGGCATTCCCACGCAGAGCGTGGGAACGATCAATCGTCGGAACGCCGCCCGGAGCAGGCTCGCTCCCACAGGGGATCCAGGTGCACCCGTCATCCACAATGGATCTATGGCGTTCGCAATTCCAATGTGGGAGCGGGTCGGCTCCGGGCGGCGTTCCGACGAATCTATCAGGCGCTGTCGAGGGTGCGTCGTACCTTGTCCAGCAGTTCATTGATCTGGAATGGCTTGATCAGCATTTCCATGCCGTCGCCGAGAAACACCTGGCGGTTGATCGCGGTTTCGGCATAGCCGGTCATGAAGAGGATCGGCAGATGTTCGCGCCACCCCCGCGCAATATCGGCAAGCTCGCGGCCGCTCATGCGCGGCAGGCCGACATCGGTCAGCAACAGGTCGATGGATTCGTCGTTCTGCAGGCGTTCGAGGGCGCCTTCGATGTCGCCCACCTGGGTGCAACGGTAGCCGGCATCCACCAGCACTTCGGCAACGAACATGCGTACTGACGGCATGTCTTCGACGATCAGCACGTGCTCTCCGCCACCCTGGGCGGGTGTCGCCGTGGGTTCGACGGTGACGGCGCTGGGGTCGGCGCTGGCCGGCAACATGATGGTGACTTCGGTACCGCGCCGCGCCACGCTGCGGATGTGCGCATCGCCGCCCGACTGGCGGGCGAAACCGTAGATGGTCGATAACCCGAGCCCGGTGCCCTGGCCCAGGGGCTTGGTGGTGAAGAATGGGTCAAACACTTTATCGATGACGTTGTGTTCGATGCCGGTGCCGTCGTCGCGCACCGACAGGGCGACATAGGCGCCATCGGCCAGGTTGGGGTCACCGTGGGAATAGGCGGCATAGGTGTTGACCCAGATATTGCCACCCTGGGGCAGGGCATCGCGGGCATTGATCACCAGATTGAGCACCGCGCTTTCCAGTTGAATCGGATCGACCAGCGCAATGGCCGGCTTGCTCGTCAGTTCAAGCTTGAGGGCAATGCGTTCGCCAATAGTGCGTACCAGCAATTCCTCGAGGGAGCGGATGTGCTCGTTGATGTCCACGGGCCGGGTATCGAGTGGTTGCTGACGGGCGAAGGCGAGCAGGCGGTGGGTCAGGGAGGCGGCACTCATGGCCGAGTTCAACGCCGCTTCGGCATAGAAAGACACCTTGTCGGTGCGGGACTCGGCGACACGTTTCTGGATCAGTTCCAGGCTGGTGATGATGCCGGTGAGCAGGTTGTTGAAATCGTGGGCAATACCGCCGGTCAGCTTGCCCAGCGCGTCCATTTTCTGCACCTGCAACAGTTGGGCTTCGGTGCGCGCGCGCTCGGCGACTTCGTTGGCCAGTTGCGTCGTGGCGTCGTCCAGGCGCGCCAGGTGCGAGCGTTCACGGTGACGGTGCTCGGTGACATCCTCGACGAACACCAGGCTCAGTGCCGGCGTGCGATAGGGTGAAATCTGCCACTCGGTTTCGCGAATTTCGCCCTGCACCCGCATGCTCAAGGTGCCTTTCCAGCGCTCGCCGTACGCCAGGCGCAAGCGCAGTTCCTCGATGACCGCGCACTGGTCGTCGGCGAAACACTGGCGCAGGGAATCCGGGTCGAGGTTGTCCTGGACCAGTTGGGCAAACGCATGGTTGCATTCGTGGACCTTGAGTTGCGCATCCAGCACGGCGATGGGGGCCGACACGTTGACGAAAATCTCGCGAAAGCGTGCCTCGCTTTCACGCAGGGCATTCTCGGTTTCGCGCACCCGCAGCAAGGTGCGCAGGGTCGCCAGCAATACATCCGGGTCCACCGGGTGGATCAGGTAAGCGTCGGCTCCGGCGTCGAGGCCGGTGATGATATCGCCGGTCTGGATCGACGCCGCGGACACATGAATCACCGGGAGCAGGGCGGTGGCAGGTTCCGATCGCAGTTTGCGCACGATGTCGAAGCCACTCATGTCCGGCAGGTTGACGTCGAGGATCAGGGCATCGATCGTCACGCTGGCGATCAACTCCAGGCCTTCACTGCCGGTGCCGGACTCCAGCACTTCATAACCGTGACGCTCCAGGCGCCGACGCAAGGCGTAGCGCGTGGCAACGTTGTCATCGACGATCAGCAAGCGCAGGTCACGTTTCATCGGCAGGCTCCATGGCGATGGCCAGCGGGATGATCACGAAAAAGGTCGAACCCACACCGGGTGTGCTCTGTACCCCGACTTCGCCGCCCAGCAACATCGCGAAGCGTTTGCACAGCGACAACCCGAGCCCGGTGCCACGCAGGCGTTTTTGCAGTGGGGAGTCGACTTGCGAGAAGTCTTCGAACAATGCGCCATGCAGCTCCTGAGCGATCCCGATTCCGCTGTCGCTGACGGCGAAACGTACGTAGTCGCGGTTTTCCAGTTGCGCCGAGACCCTGATCTCTCCACGGGTGGTGAACTTCAACGAATTGGCAATGAAATTGCGCAGGATCTGCGCGAGCTTCTTGTCGTCGGTGTACAGGCGGGGCAGGCCTACAGGCTCCTCGAAGATCAGGTCCACGGCGGTGGTATCGACAATCGGGCGAAACATGCCACGCAGGGCGGCGAACAGGTCCAACATATCGAACCAAGCCGGTGAAATGGTGATGCGCCCGGCTTCGATCTTCGCCAGGTCGAGCAGGTCATCGACCATGTCGCTCAGTTCCCGCGCGGCGTTACTGACGAAGGCCACCTGCTTGTGCTGCTCGCTGCTCAAGGGCCCGTCGAGCTCATCGGTCAGCAGGCTGGCGATGCTCAGGATCGATCCCAGTGGCGTGCGAAACTCATGGCTCATGTAGGACAGGAAGCGGCTTTTGAGGTCCGAGGCCTGGCGCAGCTGTTCGGCCTGGGTATCGAGTTCTGCGTACAGCGCCAGGACGCCCTGGTTGGTTTCATCCAGCTCGGCGCGCAGGGCAACGGCTTCACCCTGCAAGCGCGCGATCAGTGCAGCTTGTTCGTCGATTTGACTCATGGGCGTTTCAGCCATGGGCTGCCTCCAGGGCTATGACCAGTACGGTGACATCGTCACGTCCACGACAGAAATCGCGGTGCAGGATGGCGGCAATCACGGCAGGATGGCGGTGCACCAGGCCGGGGTAGTCCGCAAGGTTCCAGCGCGACTGCAGGCCATCGCTGTACATGATCAGCAGTTGTCCGCTCACCTGAGCATAGTCAAAGGGCTGCGCCTTTCGAAACTGCCCGCCGACGATGCCGGGATGGGAGGCCAGGCCGCGGGATTGACCCGGTGCGACCAGGCAGGCGCCGATATTGCCGATGCCGACGAATTTCAACGCATCGCTGTCGGCGTTGAACTGGGCAATGGCCACTGCACCGCCACGGGTGCCGGTCATGGCTAAATGAATGTCTTGGAGCACCAGCAACGGTGAGTCGAAAGGCAGCATTGCGTAGGCTTTCTCGCCAGCACGGGCGGCGCGTTCGGCTTCTTCACCATGCCCCAAACCATCGATCACCAGGGCACTGATGCGCGGTCCGTCAAATGCCAGGTGCCAGGTATCACCGCAAGCGGGATCCTGGTGCAACGAATGCTGGCTGATACCGATGCGTCGGTCCGCGGCCTTGTCCGTTCGGGGATACAACCGTGTGAGCAGCACGGCACCCCGTGAATCGGCATAGACATCGAACACTTCAGCCTGCCGTGACACAGTACCCAAGCCGATGCCCTGGGTGCCGCCGGTGGAAAAACCGTCGGCCAGGCAGGCGTGCAAATCGAAGCCCTGTGCGCGGTCGATGGCGAGCATCTCGATACCGGCGCCGCTGGCACGGGGAATGACCCTGAAGTGCAATTCGCCACGGCTGGCGTGCTTGAGAATGTTGCTGGCAAGCTCGGTAGCGACCAGCGCTACCCGCCCCGCATCCGTGGCGTCGAAGCCGTGTTCCTGCGCGAGATTCTGTGCGGTGCGTCGTGCGTGGCCGATCTGGCTGTTGTCCTCGATGACCAGCACTTGGGTCATCGAGCCGCCGATGTTCATGTCCATCGGGTAATCGTTACGCGAGTACCCTTTCCCGGCGCAGTATCGAGTTCGAATTCATTGACCAGCCGCTTGGCACCGGTCAGGCCCAGGCCCAGGCCGGAACCTGAGGTCCAGCCATCGGTCATTGCCAGTTTGACGTCGGGGATTCCCGGCCCCTCGTCACGGAATACCAGCCGCAGGCCGGTACGCGGGCTTTCATCGAGGATTTGCCAGTCCATGTCGCCTCCACCGCCGTACACCATGGTGTTGCGCGCCAGCTCGCTGACCGCGGTCACCAGCTTGGTCAGGTCGATCAGGCGCATGCCGCAATCCTGGGCGAGTTTGCGCGCCAGTTGCCGAGCCAGGACGACGTCCTGCTCGATGTGAATCGGATGAGTGCCGCTGCTGCGCACAGTCATTGGTTGCGTACTCGTTCGTGAAGCAGTTTCATCCCGCGCTCGACATTCAGCGCGGTACTGACACCAGGCAGGGTCAGTCCAAGCTCCACCAGGGTAATGGCCACGGCTGGCTGCATGCCGACCAGCACGGTCTCGGCATCCATGATTTTCGACAGCCCGGAGATGGTCCCGATCATCCGGCCAATGAATGAGTCCACCATGTCCAGGGCGGAGATATCGATCAGCACGCCGCGCGCGGACGTCTTGCTGATGCGTTCGGACAGGTCGTCTTGCAGCGTCAGCGCAAGCTGGTCATGCATGTCCACCTGGATGGTCACCAGCAGGAAGCCACCCATTTGCAGAATCGGAATGCGCTCCATGGGCTCAATCCGCCTTGTTGACGGAGAGTCCCAGCCGGGTCAGGGCCAGTTTCAGGGCATCGGCCAGGTTGGCCTTGGTCACCACACCTTGCAGGTCCAGCCCCAGGTGCACGATGGTCTGGGCAATCTGTGGGCGAACGCCGCTGATGATGCAGTCGGCCCCCATCAGGCGAATCGCGGTGACGGTCTTGAGCAGGTGCTGGGCGACCAGGGTGTCGACGGTCGGCACGCCGGTGATATCGATGATGGCGATTTCCGAACCGGTGTCGACGATCCGCTGCAGCAGCGATTCCATCACCACTTGGGTACGTTGCGAGTCCAGCGTGCCGATCATCGGCAGGGCCAGGACGCCGTCCCAGAGCTTGACCACCGGGGTCGACAACTCCAGCAGTTCTTCCTGTTGGCGCTTGATCACGGCTTCGCGGGACTTCTGGAACGTGCGTATGGTGTGCATGCCTAGAGCGTCGAGCAATTCGGAGATTTCCCAGAGTTGCTCGGCCAACAAAGCCGGGCTGTCCTGGTACTGATTCTGCAGCAGGGCAAAAAGCGGACCCTTGAGCGAGAAGATAAAGCTGGCGGTCTGGTGCGAATCCTGGCCGAGCAGCGCACGGCTATGGGAGAGCTTGTCGAGGAACTGGCGAATTTCATCCCAGCCGACTGTAGCGATGTTCTGGTCATTGCCGTTTTGCAGACCCGAAATCACCAGTTGCAGGAATTCCGCTGTCTGCTGTTGCAGGTCTTTCTCTTTGAGGTTACGCGTGGCGCCACTGGCCTCCAGGCTATTTTTCCATTCGGCGAGCAGTGGTGCCTGATTGTTCTTCATCGCATCGAGAGTGCTGGTTTGCAGTGCCGCCATGGAACGTGTCTCCTTGAGTGTTGCGCCCGATTCCCAGAAAAAATGAACGACGCAAAAGCAATGACATTTAGCGAATGAAATAGTTGTGCGCGTTCGACAGCAATTTTCATTCGCTTATACATGCACTGTAGGAGCTGGCGCAGCCTGCGATCTTTTTTTTTGCATCGACACCGCTGGCGATGAGGCCTGGCGCAAATAAAAAGACCGCATCGACCGATGCGGTCTTTTTATCTGATCAGGGCTATTTGTCTGGATGGGCCGCCTGAAGTTTTTTCGCCATATCCAGGTGTTTTTCCAGCCCCGGCAACATTTTTTGCGCAAAACCCTTGAGTTCCGTTGCGCCTTTGGTCCTGTCGTCGGTCACGGTGTTGGCTTGTTTCTTGAACAACTCGATGGTGTCTTCATGCGCCTTGACCTGGTTATTGGCATAGGCCGAATCAAAAGACTCGTCACGCATATCGAGGATTTTTTCCTTGGCCTGCTTCACCAGTGTCGTGTTGTCCGGCACTTCAATGTCATTCTTTTTCGCGATGGCCGCCAGCTCATCGTTGGCCTTGGAATGGTCGGTGATCATCATATTGGCGAAGGCTTTGACATCGGCTGACTGGCTTTTTTCCAGGGCCAACCGACTGGTTTCGATTTCGGCGATGCCGCCCGCGGCGGCCTTGTCGACAAAGTCATTATCGGTTGCCGCGAAGGCCGCGCCCATGCTGGTGCTCAAGGCGACGGCCAAGGTGAGATGGCGCAGGTTAAATCCTTCCATTGGTTCTTCTCCACACAGTTTTCATGGGTGATCGAATTGATCGTTATAGTGTGGAGGTCGCGGAGGGGGCGAAGGTTTTATCGCATTTGCGACAGGACGACGAACGGGCACCGCTGGTCTGACAGATGGTCGACAGAACCGGCCAACCAAGGCCATTCTGATAGTTGGCGAACGCAATCAGTCGCGTTTGCTACCGATTATCCAATGGAGGTGTTCCATGCCGGTGCCCCACGATCTTTTTCAGGACTTGCATTGCACAAAGGAAGAAATCCAGCAGAAACGCATCAAGGATCCGTTACTGAATTCGCTAATCGACAAATACTCGCTGGCGGATGCCGAAGTGGTAAAGGCAGAGGAAGCCAAATCCAGTGATGATGCAGTGACGAGGCTCAAGGCGAAGCGTTTGGAGGTCAAGGACAAGATCGTCAAACAGCTCCAGTCGTCCTCCTGATGCATGTGGTGAGCCACCGACGGTCGGTGGCTGAATAATTGGAACGGCGATATCAACCGGCACCTCGAATGTTCAAAGCCCGATGACGTGGCTACAGGCGAGGTGCCCCATGGCTGATCCAAAATTTCCCAGCGAAGAACAAGGGGGCTACGACCCCATTCCGACCCATCCCGAACCCCTGAGCCCCGGTCGCACTGCCATCAACCCGGAGGATGAACCGGGCATTGATGAATTACCGAATAACGAGGGTGCCATCCCCATGGATCAGGATGACGGCACCGACATCGATCGGGAGAGGGTGCGTGAAGAAACTGATAATGCGGTGCGCGATGGCGAATCCGATCCGCGGTAGTCAAATTCACGACAAACCCTGTGGGAGCGAGCCTGCTCGCGAAGAGGGCCTGACAGTCGACATCGATGTTGTATGCGCTGCAGTCTTCGCGAGCAGGCTCGCTCCCACCGGTTTAGCCTTTTATTGCAGCGCCGTACTCAGCGGCAATCGCACCAGGTTTTTCGCTCTCAACGAGCCAAAATACAACCAGTCCCCGTATTCGCGCGCGGTGGTTATCGGCGAATAATTGCCGCTACTGCCATCCTGCAGGTTGGCGATCACCTTGCCATCAAGGTCAAGGCCCAACACAAAGGCGCGTTTTTCCACCGGCTTGGGCAGGACAGTCATTGCCCGGGCGATCATCTTGCGCACAAATGGGTGTGGTGCAGTTTTGTCGAGCAAGGCGTTGCGTGGCGTATACAGCGCCACCCAGAAACGGTCGCGGCCGTTGAAGGCCAGGTTGTCGGGCAATCCCGGCAGGTTGTCGATGAACAGGTCATGGGTGCCGGCTTTCGATCCGCTCAACCAGTAGCGGGTAATGCGATACGCGCCGGTTTCGTTGACCAGCACGAAGGCATCGTCCGGACCCAGGGTGACGCCATTGGCAAACTCAAGCTTGTCCAGCAGCATTGTGGTCTTGCCGGTCTGGAAGTCATATCGCAGCAAGCGTCCGTCGCCGCCATGTTCGATGATTGCATCAAGGTCCTCGCCGTAGCCGAACCGGCGGGAGGCATCACTGAAGTAGGCATAGTGCCCGGGTTTATCGATGACCACGTCATCGGTGAACCCCAACGGCACACCGTCGGCGCTGGTGGTCAAGGCCACCAGGCGACCCTGGGCGTCCAGTGACAGCAAGCCTTTGACGGCGTCGGCGATTACCAGCAACCCATTGGGGTGGCGGGCCAACCCCAGGGGCCGGCCGCCGGTATCGGTCAACACTTTGGTGTCCTGGCCGTCCAGGCTGGTGCGAATGACCCGGCCATCATGCAACCCGGTGATCAGCGCATTATTTTCCAGGAGCAGCGCTTCGGGGCCGTCGATGTCCGCGGCGCCGACGCGTACCACGCCCTTGAGGCGCTGGTTGTCCGCGTACGGGTCGCTGCTGAGGGACGGCGCGGCTTCTGGGCTCCAGGCTACGGGCTGCACTTTGGTCGGCATCAATAGCAGGAAAGCGCCGATAGCGATGATCAGCAGCAGTAACCCATGGTGAAACCTTATCGGTCGGCTCACGCACGGACTCCTGACAGCGCCAGGTATTTTTGCGCGGTGTCGCGAAGCGCTTGCATGGACGCCGCCGATTCGCGATCGATCCGCCGCTTGAGCAGCAATTGGTTGGCCATTCGCATCGCCAGGCCACTGAACCGGTATTCCAGCGTGCGCACGAACCGCGTGCCATTACCTTCGGCCGCGCATTCGTAAGTCAGCAGCAACGACAGGCCATTATCGCCATGGGCCCGGGCAATCCAGCGGCGTCCAGGCAGATACTCATCGACTACCCAACTCAAGTGCCCGTCACGCCCACCGGCGCGGATGTCCTCCTCGAACCGCGCGCCAGCATGCAAAGGCCCCTTCGGGCCGTTGATCCGCAGGGACGATGGATGCCACTGCGGCCAACGGGTCACCGTGCTGGCATAGGCGAGCACGGCAACGGGATTACCGGCGATGTCGATCTGATGCTGCATGCGGGTCATGGGCGTTCTCTTGAGGTCCTCGATGGCCGGTTCCGGTTCCGGCTCCCAGTAGAGGGTGCCGAACAGGTAATCCATCAACGGAAAAACGATGTTGAAATTACGTTGCTGCATCATCTCGCGACGGTGATGCAATTCATGCAGGCGACGCATCTGGCGGATCCACGGCAGGCGCGTAATCCGGTTGTGCGGCGGCAGGTGTTCACACGCATGGAACACTTCATAGATCAGGTACCCCAGGACCAGGCAGCCGCCCACCAGCCCGGCGACGTTGACGTCCAAGGGCTTGAGCAGCCACCACAGGGGCAGGGCGATCAGCAGCGTGTGCAACACGATCAGCCAGGCCGGGAACAGGATGACGCGCCAGTCGCGAGCGCTGTCATACGTCATTTTGCCGGGGGCGAAAAAGCTGTGGTGGTCGCCGGCATGGCGGGCATAGAACATCCGCGCGAAGTTTTTTTTGTGATGGCCAAGGTGACGATGCACCATGTACACAATGAAACTGAACAACCACAGGGACACCGGCACCGCCAGCCATTCAAGGGGCTGTACCTGGTGCACGGTGCTCCAGAAAACACCGATCGCCACCAGGCCGAACATCAGCACGAAGGTGCCATGCAGCCAAGGGTTATAGCGGGGATGGATGTCACAACGGTAACGGGCGCGAAATGCTTCGGTGGTCTGCCTCACTGCAATCACCTGTCGTTATTGTTATCTCCAGCAGATTAGTCGATCCCGCGGTTTTGGTTGGTAGCTGCCCCTGTATTTTTGCTGGCGTGTCCACGATCCCATTGTGGGAGCCAGCCTGCTGGCGATGAGCGCCCGGACAACGCGATCATCCAGACAGGGCGCGTTATCATTGACATCCATCGCCAGCAGGCTGGCTTCCACAGGAGATTGGGGGGTATTTGCAAAAGTCAGGGCGCAATCAGCTCAGCGGGTTCCAGCGTTGTGACCAGTCGTCATCGCTGCTGATCACCTCGCGCAGCAGATCGAAAGCTCGCTGTAGAGCTGCCGAATCGCGGTCGCGTGAGTACACCAGGTAGGTCGGATAGCTGAACTCCGGGGCCTTGGGCACGGGCTCGAGCATGCCGTTTTCCAGGTAGCTCTGGACCACCCGCGTGCGGAAGTAGCCGCTACCGCCGTGTTCGAGGATGTACTGCAAACCCAGCGGGCCAAGATTGAAACTGAGCGCCGCCTTGGCTCTTTCCGGCAGGGCGGCATCGTGCTGGCGCCTGAAGTGCTGGCCCCAGTCGATGTACACGTAGGGTTCGGGGCGTTCGGGGTGGCGCACGAGGATGAGTTTTTCTTCGAGGATCTGTTCGACTTGCAGGCGTGGCCAGTATTCGGGCTGATAAACCAGCGCTGCATCGAGCACCCCAAGCTCCAGTTGGCGCAGCAGGTTTTCGCCGTCGCGGATTTCCATGCGCAGCGCATGGCCGGGAATCCTGTCGCGCAATACGCCGGCCCAGCTGAGCATCAACGGGTTGCACAGGCTGACCTCGCCACCGATGTGCAGCACGTCGTGGAACCCCTCGGGCAAGGGCAAATCCCGGCGTGCGGCTTCCCAGGTTTCCACCAGTTGATTGGCATAGATCACGAAAGCCTCGCCATTGGGCGTCAGGCGGGCACCGGCACGGTTGCGCACGAACAGCGTGCTGCCCAGGTGACTTTCCAGCTTCTGTACCCGCGCGGTAATCGCGGTCTGGGTGACGTGGAGTTTCTCGGCGGCCGCGGCAAGGCTGCCGTGGCGGACGATTTCCAGGAAGGTGCGGGCGAGATCGATGTCCATGGGGCGGCCGGTGCGGGAGATGTTCGCATTGTAGGGCCTTAAATCAAAAGATCGCAGCCTGCGGCAACTCCTACAGAGAACGCGTTCCCCTGTGAGCTGCCGAAGGCTGCGATCTTTTCAACTTAAAACGCGAAGCACGAACAGCCAAACGCCCCCCAGAACCCGCGAAAGTCACTCACTGGAGCATTCGATAAACGCGCCCGTTCGTGACTGTGCGCATGCACCGCGCAAGCCCCGACGCATTGATGAACCTGAGTCGTCAGCGGTGCCGATGGCTTCCAGTGGCCGGGCACCTTCGCCACGGGCGACCACTCCGGCACCACGGGGATGGGCGGGGGGCCGAGTTTTTCGAACTCGTTACTGGCGTAGACAACCTTGCCATCGACAAGGGTCAGCACCGATTCGATACCCTTGATGTCTTCGGTTTCCATGTGGAAATAGTCGGCCGACAGCGCGATCAGGTCAGCCAGTTGCCCAACCTTGATCTGGCCCTTCTTGCCTTGCTCGGACGAAAACCAGGCGCTGCCGTGGGTAAATAGCTCCAGCGCGGTGTCACGGCTCAAGCCTTGTGGATACAGCGCCAGGCCGCCGACAGTACGACCGCTGACCAGCCAGTACAGCGAAGTCCACGGGTTGTAGCTCGACACCCGCGTCGCATCCGTGCCCGCGCCTACCGGTACGCCCTCGGCCAGCATGCGTGCAATGGGCGGGGTGTGCTCGGCAGCCTTGGCGCCATAGCGGTCGACGAAGTACTCACCCTGGAAGGCCATGCGATCCTGGATGGCGATGCCGCCGCCCAGTGCTTTGACCCGCTCGATGTTCTGTGGGGTGATGGTTTCGGCATGGTCGAAAAACCACGGCAAGCCGTCGAACGGAACGTCGCGGTTGACCTTCTCGAATACATCGAGCATGCGGCTGATGGATTCGTTGTAGGTGGCATGCAGGCGAAACGGCCAGCGTTGTTCCACCAGGTGGCGTACCACCGGTTCCAGGTCTTGCTCCATGGAAGCGGGCAGGTCCGGGCGCGGTTCAAGAAAATCTTCGAAGTCCGCCGCCGAGAACACCAGCATTTCCCCGGCACCGTTGTGCCGCAGGAAATCGTCGCCCTGGCCGTAGCGCGAGGTGCTGGTCCAGTTCTTGAAATCGGTCAGCTCTTCCTTGGGTTTCTGGGTGAACAGGTTGTAGGCGATGCGCACGGTCAGTTGCTGATCCTTGGCCAGTTGCTGGATGACCTGATAGTCGTCCGGGTAGTTCTGATAGCCACCGCCGGCGTCGATCGCGCTGGTGACACCCAGGCGATTGAGTTCGCGCATGAATTGCCGGGTGGAGTTGACCTGATACTCCAGCGGCAGTTTCGGCCCCTTGGCCAGGGTTGAATACAGAATCATGGCGTTGGGCCGGGCGATCAACATACCGGTGGGGTCGCCGTTGGCATCGCGCTGGATATCACCGCCCGGCGGGTTCGGCGTATCGCGGGTATAGCCCACCACTTTCAGCGCGGCGCGATTGAGCAGCGCACGGTCGTACAAGTGCAGGACGAACACCGGTGTGTCGGGCGCGGCCTTGTTCAGTTCGTCGAGCGTGGGCAGGCGCTTTTCGGCGAACTGGAATTCGTTCCAGCCACCGACCACCCGTACCCACTGCGGCGTGGGTGTGCGGTCGGCCTGATCCTTGAGCATGCGCAGGGCATCGACCAGCGACGGCACGCCTTCCCAGCGCAGCTCAAGGTTGTAGTTGAGTCCGCCCCGGATCAAGTGCAGGTGCGAGTCATTGAGGCCCGGAATCACCGTACGCCCGTGCAAATCGATGACTTGCGTGCCAGGGCCTTGCAGGGCCATGGCCTGGGCGTCGCTGCCAACCACCACGAAGCGCCCGTCCTTGATTGCGACGGCACTGGCCTGGGGTTTCTTGCGATCGACGGTGTGCAGGCGTCCGTTGTAGAGAATGAGGTCGGCGGGGGTGTCTGGCATGGTTTTACTCCCTGCGAACAGCGGGCTGATCCAGGCACCGAGGGCGCCTGCGGACAGGCCTTGGAGTACATGGCGGCGGTTGACGCCGTTGTGATCCTCAGGTGGGCTCATGTCAGTGCTCCGCGCAACGTGAGTTGAGGGTAAACGCTTACGGCAGCCGCATGCGGCCAGATGGAATATAGACGGCAAATCCGCAGGTAGCCGTTTTCAGGCGCGCAAAACGACGAATCCCGCCACAAGGGGCGGGATTCGTTTGCAGCCAGGGACGCTTGCGCAAGTCGTAAGCGGCTCGCTTAGGCCGGGAACAGCTCGGACAGTTTCATCGCCAGCATCATGTCGCCTTCAGCGCGCAGCTTGCCGCCCATGAACGCTTGCATGCCGTCGGTTTCGCCGCTGACGATGCCTTGCAGGGTTTCGCCGTCCATCACCAGGGTCACCTGGGCGTCCGGGTTTTCGCCTTCCAGCAATTCACAGGTGCTGTCCTTGACGACCAGCGAAAAGTTCTTGGTGTCGTCGATGCGGAAACCGAAGACCAGGTCCAGACCGGCAGCAGCGGCTGGGTTGAACTTGGCTTTCATTGCTTGTACGGCATCAGCTACGGAGGTCATGGTTTGATCCTTTTTTTGGTAATAAGAGCTGGGTGATTACAGCCAGGGTCACAATAGTCCGGACTCAGCGAAACGTGATGAGTTCCGGGGCCTTCAACAGCTGCAGGTGTGCATGACTGTTGAAGGAAGCCAGGGCCACTTCGCGACCACGGAATTTCAGGTGGTTGAGCGAGGTGTTAACGATTTGCCAGTTCAATTCAAAAGCCTGTTTGGCAGGCATTTGCGTAATGAGGTGGAGCAGGGCGGTGATGGTGCCGCCAGAGGTGAATACGGCGATTTTCTGGGTGTTGTCGGCTTGTTCGAGGATACGCTGCAAGCCGGCCTGCACGCGTTTGACAAACCCCAGCCAACTTTCCAGGCCCGGCGTGTCGTAGGTGCCGGTGAGCCAGCGTTCGATGATCAGGGCAAAGATACGCTGGAACTCGCCACGGTTCTGTGCGGCGTTGCGCAGGATGTCCAGCGCTTGTGGCTCGTCCGCCAGCATGGCAGGCAACAGCGCGCGGATCACCGCGTCGGCGTCGAATTCATTGAACGCGCTATCGGTCTCCAGGATCGGCACCGGCAGGCCCACCGCGGCGTATTGTTCAAGCGCGCTATTGGCCGTATGTTGCTGGCGGCGCAGATCGCCCGACAGGCACCGATCGAAGCTGATCCCGAGTTCGGCCAGGTGCCGACCGAGGATTTCTGCCTGGCGGATACCGGTGGGCGACAGGACGTCATAGTCGTCTGCACCAAAGGAGGCCTGGCCATGTCGAATCAAATAGATACTGCCCACGTCCGCGTCATCCCGGTACGTTGAAGGTTTGGCGAGGTTATGGGGATGACGGTGAGCTGTCAATGAAAAAACATACGCTTGTTTGAAATGCTCGTTACAGGCCTGTTGCCAGAGGTTTCACGGCTGGTAGCAGGAGCGGCGCATGGGTATGCTGGTGGTATCCCGCGCGCTTGCATGCCGCGCAACGTTTAAGGAGTCCCCGTGGAGTTTTTGTCCGAGTACGCCGTTTTCCTGGCCAAGACCGTGACCCTGGTGATCGCCATCCTGGTGGTGCTGGCCAGCTTTGCGGCCTTGCGCAGCAAAGGTCGACGTAAATCAGCCGGCCAGTTGCAAGTCAGCAAACTCAATGATTTCTACAAAGGGTTGCGCGAACGCCTGGAGCAAACATTGCTCGACAAGGACCAGCTCAAGGCCTTGCGCAAGACCCAGGCCAAGACCGATAAAAAACAGAAGAAACAACCCGACGCCAAACCCCGGGTATTCGTGCTGGACTTCAACGGCGACATCAAGGCCTCCGCCACTGAAAGCCTGCGACACGAAATCACCGCGCTGCTGACCCTGGCAACGCCCAAGGACGAAGTGGTACTGCGCCTGGAAAGCGGTGGCGGCATGGTCCACAGCTATGGCCTGGCCTCCTCGCAACTGGCGCGCATCCGTGATGCTGGCGTGCCGCTGACGGTGTGCATCGACAAGGTCGCGGCCAGCGGCGGCTACATGATGGCCTGCATCGGCGAGAAGATCATCAGCGCGCCGTTTGCCATCCTGGGCTCGATTGGCGTGGTGGCGCAGTTGCCCAACGTCAATCGCCTGCTGAAGAAACACGACATCGATTTCGAAGTCCTGACCGCCGGTGAATACAAGCGAACCTTGACCGTGTTTGGCGAGAATACCGAGAAGGGCCGGGAAAAATTCCAGGAAGACCTGGACATCACCCATCAGTTGTTCAAGAACTTCGTTGCCCGCTATCGCCCGCAACTGGCTATCGACGAAGTGGCTACTGGTGAAATCTGGCTCGGTATTGCCGCGCTGGACAAGCAACTGGTCGATGAACTCAAGACCAGCGACGAATACCTCGCCGAACGGGCGAAAAAATCGGAGCTTTACCACTTGCACTACGCCGAACGCAAAAGCCTGCCGGAACGAATTGGCATCGCGGCCAGCGGTTCGGTTGATCGCGTGTTGTTGAGTTGGTGGAGCCGGTTGACCCAGCAACGCTTCTGGTAACGTTCAACGTTTTTAAACCAATGAAACCGTGGTAATCGCCACGGTTTCATTTTTTTTGGCTTTCAGAACGCTTTCCGTCCCCAAGCAGCGAAATTTCCTATCGCCACTGTCAATCGCTCCCGCTTTTTTGGGGGAGTGGGTCGAGTAGGGTGGTGGTCCTGAAATGACTGCAACGGAATGCACCATGAATGAACTATCTCAAGATGATGCCGGCCTATCCCCGGTGTCGTCCCTGCAACTGCGCGATGAACTGAAAAATGTCGTGGACATCGCGCTGCCGCAATCCCCCAGCCAGTTTGGCGAGCGCTTGATCAAGGATAAGTGGGGGGCGGACGTCGACCCGCAGACGACCTTGCTGGTGACGCTTGATTACCATTACCAAGGTCACCCTGCTCAGGACGGTATCGAGCAGGGACAAGTGGCGAGCTCGCAATCATTGCTGCAAGCGCTTCTGGCCAATGACCAGATCGTTGGTGATGGACGTTTTGCTGAAACGGCCTTCGGTCTGTACACACCACCGGACATCGGGCCTTGCGTGCGGATTGTCGAGCACGTCGATGAATTCGCCAATCATGGCAGCGGCAATCATCAGACGTACGAAGGCATTTATCGCCCAACGGTTCCACAAACCTATGGCCCGCTGACCCAGATCGACTTGAGGCCGGCGGATTTCAAGCGATGGGTATGGGAACTGGACCTGCGGGAACGCTATAAAACCTATCTTGATCACGCCTGGCCGTCGGACCAAGTGCTCGCGGCTGCCAGTCCTTACCCCTTGAGAACGTCGACCAAAGCGGCATTCGTCATGGCGGCGTGGTTGCAGCGTAAGGAACAGCGCTTGAGCGAAAAGGGCCTTGCCCTGGCGATGCAGGCAGCCGGTTTGCCAGCGGATCAGTCCTGGGAAACCCTCGTGATCGAACAGCTGCAAGCACCCACCCGGATGCCGCTGAAAGTCACGGCGAGCCGCCTGAAGCTTTATCGCTATACCGCGTCCGATATTTGGATGTTTCGCGAGGCAGCCAGTGATCGGCTGCTGATGTACCTCCCGGGTAATTCCTCGCCGCTGCATGAGTTCACCAACGTTTCGCAGTTGCACCAATGGGTGGTGAGACAGGGCAGCGCCAACGACACGAAACAGGCCTTGGCGTCTCACTTCAGTGAGGTTGATCGCCAGGATGGCACTTTCCATGCGGGCGTGCTGACCGCGATGGACGGCATGGCGATGTACCCGAAAGCGCATCGGCTGACCAACAATGCCGGTTTCTTCAACAACGATGGTTATTGGGATCCGGCCGACTACATCGGCTTTGACGATCAGCCTCCAGCCACCGATCCGTTCGCACAGCTTGTGCTGGGGATGAAGCAGGCTGCGCGGGACAGTGCCGCCACCATTCGTGACGACGCACAGGTCAATCGCGACAATCTGAGTGCCGTGGTCGAACCGATTGTCCAATGGGTCAACCAGTTTGGTCCGCTGGCGGTATTTGTACCCGGCGGCGAGGGGGTGTTGGCCCTTGCAGGACTCATCGACGCCGGTTATGGCCTGGATCAGGCCATCAACGGAGATACACCCGACAAGCGTTCGCAAGGTATCACCCGCACGGTATTCGGCGTGCTCAATGCGCTGCCGCTGATTGCAGAGGCGGGGTCGATCAGCCACGAAGGGGCTGGGGAGACGGGCGTGGCCAAGGCACTGGAAGGCAGTGGCGCACCGTCGAAACCTTCTGAGGCGGCGTCGGAATTGTCATTGCCGGCGCGTACCGAGCTCCTGCGTGGCGTGGGTGTCCCAGCAGGTACATTCAGTGACGAAGTGCTGGCACAGATTGGCAGGGTCAGCGCAATCGACGATGACATGCTGCGCCTGATGCAGGCAGGGCGTGCGCCGACTCCGTTACTGGCCGATACCATCGCGCGCTTCAGGATCGATCAGGAAGTAGCAGGGCTGGCTGACTCACCTGCCGCACGTGCCGAGTTGTTCAATCATCGCTATCAGGCACTGCAAAAGACAGAGAACGAATGGGTGCGGTTGTTTCAACGGCAATATCCCGATTTACCCAAAGGCGCCGTGGAACAGATGCTTGATCGTTACGGCGTCGATCTCAAGGCATTGCCGGATATTTCCGAAGCGAAACGGTTGTTCAGCCAGTTGGACAGCAAGGCTCGCCAATACCAGCAACATGTACGTCTCAATCGTGCCTATGAAGGTCTGTATCTGCGCTCGATCGTCAATGGCGAGTCGGATAGCCTGGCCTTGCACTCATTGAAGAACGTGCCTGGTTGGCCTGCGGGAATACGAATTGAAGTCCGCGAAGGTTCTATCGGTGGTCGACTCCTCGATCGTAGTGGTCCACTGGATACTGCCGATTTGCGAACAGTGATCAAGTCCGGCGAACGCTATCTTCACAATGACTTGTCCATTCAGCCGGCCATGGCGCCAGATTTATATGAGGCTGTTGTCGAGATTCTGTCCGCGGACGAGTGTTCAGCATTGGGGCTGACGTCCAAAAGCCCAGCGGCTCAATTGAGGCTCAAGGTCAACGACCGGCTGTTATCCCGTTCAGAATTGGCGCTTGGCCTTGCCAGAATGGACTCGAAGCTTTCCTTCGAGCCGCAGGGCTTAAGAGGGGGAGCATTTCCGGATACTGTTCAAAATGCCGAGTTGATTCATCATGCGATGAGATTGCAGCTTAAGGAGATCTACCCGGAATTTTCCAATGAAGACGCTGATTTAATGTTGCAGCGGCTTGGTAGCGATTGCCAGGCTCATATCGACAGCACAAAACTGCAACTGCAGCAGCTGCATGTGGACATGGATACGTGGTTTCTTCAGGTCTCGGTTGATGTCTACGATACGGATATCCCTTTCTTGCGAGCCGAGGATCCTGAGGCTGAGGGAATGACAGTCCGGGAAATCACATTACATAATTTCGATTTACTGCAAACTACGATGTCGAGCGAGCTCACAATCAGGCAGGAACTGGCTGATGAATTGGTTGCAATCTTTCAAAAGCGCGATCCTCACGAAAGTAGCCACTATTCAGGGAGTCATGACCAAGGTTTCAGCATGAACATGCGTAATGAAGACTTTCATCGATTGCCAGCGCTCAATGTGCGATTCAATGATGTCGTCGAATTGGATCTTCAACACTTTCACTTGGTTGAAAGGGAAACGCTCAACGGGTTCATCGAGCGCTTTCCCAACTTACGGGTGTTGAACCTGCAAGATACCGACCTGCGATTACTCTCCCTTGATGGCCAAATGGAGAGCGTTCTGCCCCCGGTGATTCCTCAGTTGCAGCACCTCACTTCTCTGAACTTGCAGTCCACTCAACTGACGTTTAGTGAAAATACGGCAGGGCAACTGAGTCAGTTGGTGAACCTGCAATCGCTGGATCTGAGCGACAATCCATTGGGCATCCCTCCGATTGTGTTGGGAATGAACCAGTTGCGAACTCTTAATTTGAGCAATACCCGCATTACGAGCTGCCCGATCGGGATCGGGGATCAGCCATACCTGACAAGCCTGGATCTAAGCGAGAACCAGATTCGGCGTGTCCCGCAGGCAGTGCTAAATCAAGCGATCGCCCCGGACAGGGTGTTGCTGTGGAATAACCCGTTGACCGATGAGGACACATTGCAAAGGCTGGTCACCCATCGTCAGCAAACGGGCATCAACCTGTGGTTGAATGCGCCAGGTCCTGAGTATGCGGGTCCTGCGGCCTGGCTGACCGGTATGGAGGCGGGGCAGCAAGGTCCAAGGCTTCAGGTCTGGAATAGTGTTGCGCTCAAGCCTCGCGGCAGGAGGCTGCTGGGGACCATGAGTACATTGACCCTGACTCCGGATTTTGTAGTCAATTATCCGGAACTTCAGGCAAGGGTATGGCAGTTGCTATCGCAAGCGGATGCTTCAGATGAATTGTGGGGGCGATTGACCCTCAATCCTCCGATGCCGGAAGGCGCCTTCAATAACCCGTTCGCGGTATTCACCGTATTGGAAAACCGTGCAAGGCTCCATGCGAACTGGGTGGCGATGGGGGAGCCGTTTCCGGTCGGTGAAGATTAACCATGGCAGGAGCTAACTTGTTCATGAAGGTTTGTACTTGCCACCGATTTACAGCAAAGGGAGTAAAGTTGCGGTCAGGAAGCAAACATATTCTGTACTTATTATAATGTTGTCTGGTTATAAAATTTGTTTAGACTCTCTAGTATATTAACAGCAGCAAGGAAGTTGCATCATGAGTGAAAGTAAGTACCGAGGCGATCCACGGGAGCTTGCCATTTTTGAAAGGCTACTGCCGCAAAGTGGTATGTTTCTGGTCGACGAAAGACCCGGTAAGGATTCATCGGTTATCTATCGTTCGAGAAACAATGAAATTGAAGCGGCCTGTATCAAGCGCCATCGACCCAGCCAGTCAAAGCCGGACTTCAGCGTGTACATAGAAGGTGACTACTGGGGAAATATGAATGGGAAGTTGTTTGAGGATGTGCCCGCACTGGCGCACGCACTCAAAAAAAGGGGCCTGACGCAAGTCGAGTTCTGAGTGATCTGCCGATGTAAAAAAGCCCTGGCGCCGTATGGAGCCAGGGCTTTTTATTTTGTTCAGCGGCGACGGAACAGCGGCAGCGGTTCGTCGGTGGCAGCCTGGTAGGTTACCGAGAAGTCCTTGAGACCTTCCAGGGCTTCGTACGGGTCTTTGTCGGCGCGAATCGCGAACGCATCGAAACCGCAGCGATGCAGGTAGAACAACTGGTCGCGCAGCACGTCGCCAATGGCTCGCAGTTCGCCTTTGAAACCGTAACGGTCACGCAGCAAACGGGCGTTGGAGTAGTTGCGGCCATCGGTGAAGGCCGGGAAGTTCAGGGCGATGACCTGGAACTGCGCCACGTCTTCACCGATTTCCTCGGCTTCTTCATCGGCATCGAGCCAGATGCCCAAGCCACCGTCGCGGGCCAGGAGCATACGGCTGTGTTCGCGCCACAGCTGCAACGGAACGATGTAGTCGTCGCAATTAGTGATCTCATCGATGCTGAAATCCTTGGGCAGCAAGTGCCAGGTTTCGTCGACGACTTCGTTGTTCTTAATGATTCGCTGCATAGACGCGCTCCTTGAAGAGGTCGATGCCAATACGCTGGTAGGTGTCGATGAAGCGTTCGTCTTCGGTACGTTGTTCGATGTACACGTCGATCAGCTTCTCGATCACGTCAGGCATGGCTTCCTGGGCAAAGGACGGGCCGAGGATCTTGCCCAGGCTGGCGTCGCGGCTGGCGCTGCCACCGAGGGAAACCTGATAGAACTCTTCGCCTTTCTTGTCCACCCCGAGGATGCCGATGTGGCCGACGTGGTGGTGGCCACAGGCGTTCATGCAACCGGAGATGTTCAGGTCCAGTTCGCCGATGTCGAACAGGTAGTCCAGGTCGTCGAAACGGCGCTGGATCGATTCGGCGATCGGGATCGACTTGGCGTTGGCCAGGGAGCAGAAATCGCCACCCGGGCAGCAGATGATGTCGGTCAGCAGGCCGATGTTCGGCGTGGCGAAACCTTTCTCGCGCAACTCGCCCCACAGGGTGAACAGCTTGTCCTGCTCGACATCGGCCAGGATGATGTTCTGCTCGTGGGAAGTACGCAATTGACCGAAGCTGTAACGGTCGGCCAGGTCGGCCACGGCGTCGAGCTGCTTGTCGGTGATGTCGCCCGGTGCAACGCCGGTCGGCTTCAGAGAAAGGGTCACGGCCACGTAGCCTGGCTTCTTGTGCGCCAGGGTATTGCGCGCGCGCCAGCGAGCGAAGCCTGGGTGTTGCTGGTCGAGTTCGGCCAGGGCGGCGGACTGGTCGTCCAGCGCCTTGTAGTCCGGGTCGACGAAGTGTTTGGCGACGCGATGCACTTCGGCTTCGGTCAGCGTGGTCTGGCCACCGCGCAGGTGTTCCATTTCCGCGTCGACTTTCTGGGCGAAGACTTCAGGCGTCAGCGCCTTGACCAGGATCTTGATGCGCGCCTTGTACTTGTTGTCACGACGACCATAGCGGTTGTAGACCCGCAGGATGGCGTCGAGGTAACTCAACAGGTCTTGCCATGGCAGGAATTCATTGATGAACGAGCCAACCACCGGAGTACGGCCCAGGCCACCGCCGACCAGCACCCGGAAGCCCAGCTCGCCAGCGGCGTTGTGCACCGGCTCCAGGCCGATGTCATGGACTTCGATGGCGGCACGGTCGGAGGTCGACCCGTTGACGGCGATCTTGAACTTGCGCGGCAGGTAGGCGAATTCCGGGTGGAAGGTGGTCCACTGGCGGACGATTTCGCACCACGGACGCGGATCGATCAGCTCGTCGGCAGCGACACCGGCGAACTGGTCGGTGGTGACGTTGCGCAGGCAGTTGCCGCTGGTCTGGATCGCGTGCATCTGCACGGTGGCCAGTTCAGCCAGGATGTCCGGGATGTCTTCCACGGCCGGCCAGTTGAACTGGACGTTCTGCCGGGTACTGATGTGGGCGTAGCCCTTGTCGTAGTCGCGGGCAATCTTGGCCATCATTCGCACCTGGCGCGACGTCAGCTGGCCGTAAGG
Source organism: Pseudomonas sp. EB271-G4-1 (assembly GCF_058791355.1). Taxonomy (NCBI): domain Bacteria; kingdom Pseudomonadati; phylum Pseudomonadota; class Gammaproteobacteria; order Pseudomonadales; family Pseudomonadaceae; genus Pseudomonas; species Pseudomonas sp. EB271-G4-1. The sequence goes on along the minus strand of NZ_JBYTEO010000057.1, from coordinate 14,368 downwards.
CACGGCCACCCGCAACATCGGCGCGAAGCGCTGGATATACAGGCCATTTTGCAGGCGCAGGGGGCGGAATTCTTCTTCGCTCAGCTCGCCTGCCAGATAGCGTCGGGTCTGATCACGGAACTGCTTGACGCGGTCCTCGATGATCCGCTGATCGTATTCGTCGTATACGTACATATAAGTCCTGTTCTCAGGCTTGGGTCGCTCGGATACAGCTGCGTTTTTTGCTTGCCGCAGTCCAAGAGCCTCTGCAATTCTGCGCGCACGGCCGCGCACTCCTTAGGGAGCCGGGGCAAGATACCAGTTTGTAGTTATGCGCAAAAGTGATGTTTGAGTATATGTAAAGAACCAAAAGGACTAATGAGAATCGTTGTTGCAATGTCCCTGTTTGTGGTGCGGGCAATCGTCGTCTTTACTGTGATCGAGTCTTTCTGCAATCACCGATAAAACCGACAAGAGGCGATGCAATGAGCAACCCAACCAAAGCACGGAAAAGCGACAGTTCGGTCGATGCCTGGGCAATTCTGTTCCTGATCATCCTGGTCGTCGGCACTGCGGTATTCTGGGTCAGTCACCAATAAACCAACCCGTCCGGGTCTCTGCCGACGCTTGTCGGTTCGCTGGCTGTCATGCGCGGCGAATTTTCCGGAGGCCCGGGACGATCAATAGCGAAGTTTTTCTACGCCGTTCGACATCCGTTCAGGTCGCAACGCTGATGGCTCATGCCCCGGCTAAAAGCAGCACCAACTGCACGATGCCGTACAGTGTCATTGCGAATACTGCCGTGAACAAGATCCCCAGGATCACAAAATGGCTGGGTTTGCCGTGAGTGAAGTCCCGCGCCCGGTTTTTCCCGCTCTGCACCCCGAACGCCGCCGCCATGACGCTGTGGAGCATCTGCCAAAACGTGGGTGGCTTGTTATCGACTGGATCGTCCATAAATCCCTCTTCAGCAAGGTGTGAGATCTCAGCATAGCCAAACAAACTGCCCGTTTCCCCCCATAAATATGTACCGCCATGCCGCCGGATGGCCGTGGTGTCCTGATGCGCTCTCAATCGAGCATCAGGAGCGACATCATGCCGGACCCTTCCATACCCGCTGAACCGGGATTTCACGTTCCGTTTATCAAGAGCCGTCTTCCCGACTGGACGCGTCACCTGGTCACCCCCCATCTCCAGGCCATGACACAGGCACGCAATCCAGCCCAGCGATTCATCAAGGCGTACCCTGAGCTGTATGCCAAGGCATCCCAGGCATTGCGCCAGGCCTTGCTCGACAGTCAGGCACAGAGCAGCGCTTCCAGCCAGGCGCTGGCCACGACTCTCAAGGATTTCAAAGGCATCACCGAGTTCGCCAAGCCATTGCTGACGGATGCATTGCAGAAAAAATTCGGTCAGGCGCCGGATGTCGTCAACACGGCGCTGTTTCATATGCGTTCGCCCAACCTGGCCGAAGAGCAGTCATTGTTGCAAGCGGCGCTGCGAAACTTCGAAGAAAATGAGCCTTTCGACGGCATTGCCCTGCAGGAGACCAGCGCGCTGGCGCCGGTGGGGGCACTGGAGCAGCATCTTTACGACGAACGCACCCAGTATCCGTTTGCGAAGGTGCGCTACAGCCTCCGTGACAAGTTGTCGATCAAGCCCGCGGCGTTCGCCAGCCTGTGCCGGGAACTGGACGTGGGCAAGCAGTATCAGGACCATCTGACGGCGGTGTTCGATGCGCCCGACAAGGCTGCGACGGTACGCCAGCAGACGATTGCGGCCGACAAGCAACGGATGCGCGTGCAGGCGCATATCGCTCTGATGAGGTCGGACATTGACACCGCAGACCATGCCACGGTGTTGGCGATGCTCGACGGTACCTCGCAGGAACGACTCGATGGCGAGTCAGTCCTCCACAGTCGGGTGGAGGTGTTTGGCTCTAAATTGAATGACGTGCTGATTATTGGCGCTGCATCGCGCAAAGTCAGAGCGACCCTGCAAAATCCCTGGCTCTTTCTTCTGCCGTTCACACCCGAACTGGCCAAACTGGTGCCTGATTCACGAGTCATCGTCTACATTCCAGGCGATCCCATCAGCCCCCTCAAGGCGTATGCCTCTGGCCGCGAGTTTGCCCGTGACCTGGCGATCAAGCTGCGTTCCGTCAGTTACCAGCGGTTCTTTGCCGGCTTTGTCGCGCAAGATGAGGCCGGTCGTTTTTTCCACCGGCTCAAGCGCCAGCTCAAGGTCCAGAAATGGGACCCGGCTCCGGTTTATCCCGGCCCACCCTATGCGCCGGGCGCATTCCTCAATGGCATGTATGTCGAGGTGTGGAACGAGAATGTCGACTTGGGCATGGATGAAAGCTTCATTGATGGCGAAGTGTTCGCAGCCCGTTATGAGTTTCATCTGGCCAGAATGAAGTCCAATGCCAGGCTGTTGGCCATACCCACCGCCGAGGTCGACCACGAAGCCTGGATGATGCGACTCCAACACTATGCCGAATGGGGGTTGAGCGTCTTGAACGTGGCAGCCTTTTTCGTGCCGGGACTGGGTGAGGTCATGCTCGCCGTCACCGCCGTGCAACTGACCTACGAGGTTTACCAAGGGGTGGAGGCGTGGAAAGAGGGGGACGCCGAGGAGGCCTGGAGCCATCTCACGTCAGTTGTGCAAAACGTAGCCTTCATGGCCGTGTTGGGCGCGGTAGCCAGCAAGGCGCCGCCGATCATCAACTCGCGGTTTGTCAGCAGGATGACCAGGATCACCACGCCTTTTGGTGAGCCGCGTTTGTGGAGTCCCGACCTGGCCCCCTACAAGAGCAGTGTGTCTGTGGAGGGGCTCGAGCCGAATGCATTGGGGCAATACAAGGTCGGGGACAAGACCTGTATTCGATACGAGGGCAATGTCTACGAAAAGAGCTTCGACCCGGCGCTGAAAAAATGGCGGATCCAGCACCCCAGCGATCCCCAGGCCTATCAACCGATCTTGCGGCATAACCAGCTCGGCGCCTGGCAGCACACGCTTGAAAGGCCGCTGGAGTGGGACCGCCCAACGTTGTTGCGCAGAATCGGGCCACAGATGGACGTTTTTTCGGATGCGCAGTTACAGCAAATTGCCGAGGCCAGCGGGGTCAGCGATGATGCGTTGCGCCAGATGCACATCGATCTCCAGCCACCGCCGCCGCAATTGGCCGAGACCATCAGATCGTTCAAGGCTGATCAACAAGTGCAGCAGTTGATTGATCAGATCCGCAACGGCGGTGACCTGGGCAGTGCTGGCGAGGCTGTCGTACCGCTGGCTGTTGGGCTGCCGGACTGGCCCGTCGAGGAGGTCCTGGAAGTCTTCGAGGGACCGGAACCCCGGGGGGCGTCGCAGCGCTTCGGTTCAGCGTCGGCAAGCAACAATGTAAAGCCCACGATCAAGATCACTCGAGCCGAAGTGCAGGCCGGAAAATTGCCGGAACGTATATTAGGGGCGCTTGACGAGCCACAAATCACCCGGTTACTCGGCGCACGCAGCGCACAACAAGACGCGAACCGCGTGCAGATGTTCAGGGACAGCCTGGCCAACCGCGCCCTGGATAGCAAAAAGTCCCTGGTCGACCGACTGCTCGCTGGCCAGCAGACGACGAATACCGATATTCAACGACTGCAGCGCAGTTTCCCTACGTTGTCGCCGGAGGGTGCGCGACAGGTGCTGGGCAATGCCAGTGCCGCCGAGCTGGCCCAATTGCGCAGCAGCACAAAAATACCCTTGCGCCAGGCGCAAGAAATTCGTGTCCATTTACAGCAGGGCGCTCTCAACCGGGCGCTCTGCGGTTTGCATCTGGAGAGCATGGCGTCTGTGGCCAGCGATCGCCTGGCGTTGCACAGCCTGGAGCAATGGCCCGGTTGGTCGATGGATATGCGCGTGGAGCTGCGTTCCGGCTCGATCAAGGGCCCATTGCTGGACAGCGTTGGCAGCGACAGTGCGACGTTTCGCAATTACCTGGTCAAGGGCGATGGCTATTTTCGCGCATACGACGCCCAAGGCAGGCCTCTCAACAACATCCCCGCCCATGGCCGCAATCTCTATGAATCGCTGCTGGAGTTCTTGCCCAACGCGACAAAGGCAACCCTGGAAGGTCATCAGGGCCAGGCCTTGCAAAGAAAACTGGCGAACCATGCCAGCACTCATCGCAACGACATGGCGCTAATCTTGAAACAGCGCCCGTTGAATGGCCCCGGGCCATCGCTGCGTTTGCCCAATGGCCGCCTGGGTTACCTGGCCAGTGGTCGTGGTGTCGGCTTTCATGATGCTGCATTGGTCTCCAGGGTCCGCGACCTTTACCCGAACATCTCCGATGCGCAAGCCAGCCAGTTCGTCAGAAACCGCCTGAGCGCGGGGGACACCGACCAGCAAGTGTTCAATCTGTTGAACAACCGTCAGCGGGAATTCGACGCATTGGAAACCGCATTGAACAACTGGGTCGACGCTGTCGTGCCGGCCCCTGCTGGTGGGCAGTCACGCCGGGTGATCGCCGATCGGCTGATCCATTGCTGGCGCTATGGTCTTTACCGAGAGTTTGAGCCCGCTTTCCATCTGAATTTAAGCGGTGCTGACACGTTGCCGGAGTGGAAAGCCGATTTCTCCCATGTGCGTAGTGTGCAACTGGACACTGGGCAGCTAATCGGTAACTCGGGCAATGAACTGCTTCAGCGGTTTCCAAAGATCAAAAAGCTGGATCTCTCCGTGGAAGTGCGGGATATGGCGGCTCTGGCGGAAAAACTGCCTGAATTGACAGAGATTACCGAGCTCGCCGTTGATGGCGCATCGCAGACCTATACGCCGCAGTTGGTGCAGGCGCTACAGGGAATGACGCAGCTGGAGCAGCTGTCGCTCAAGGGCGATATCGGTGTAATGGACTTCGGCACGCTGACGAATCTGCGGTCCTTGAGGTTGGCGGGGAATTTGACCGAGTGGCCGACCGGGGTGTCGGGCCTGAACAGGCTGGAAACCCTCGATCTACAGCGAATGCCGATCAAATCGCTGCCTGACGAGTTGTTCAGTGGGCGGGAGTCGATATGGCGTTGCCTGCAGCTGGATTGGGCGGCCCTGGAACCGCAAGCTTTCTTGAAGGCCTTTGAGTATGTGCATGAAAACCCGGCGCATCTGGTCAACGAGCCACAAATGATTGCCCAGTACTGTGCAGGACGTTTGTCGAAGCTGGCACCCAATGATTACACCTTTGCATCAGACGCAATGGCGCGTTTCAGTCGCGACGGGCTATCGGGACGGGCATTGCTGGAAAAGGTTGATGCACTGCACGAGCAGCATCTGGCTTTGACTCAGTCATTGGACGCCTGGAAGGGCAGGGTTGTGCGGGTCGATGGCCGGCAGATGGAGATCGCGCACCGTGAGCTGATCGCTGAAAGAATCGGCGAGTCCGCTCGCAAGGGGCTGCGTGCACGGTACTGCCCCGCGGAGCCTTTGGCAGGTCCATCGTGGTGGCAAGGTGACGCAGTGAATGAAGTGTTGGACCTGACGGGGTTTGGGCCGCTGGGCGATTTACCCGAGCTCGGCGATTCGGCCTTTCCCCATGTGCGCAGCTTGATCCTCAGTGGCAGCGGGCTTTCGACCGTGCAGGTCAATGAGTTTCTGAGTGGATTTGCGCAACTGCGTTCCCTCAATCTCAGCACCAACCAACTGACCGGGCTGCCGCAGGCCATTGATGCGCTCGGAGAGCTCAGCGAGTTGAACCTCTCATTCAATCAGATAAGGATCACGGCGTCAGCGCAAGCGCGGTTGAATCGCTTGCCCCACCTGAAAACGCTGAACCTGGCGTACAACCGGCTCGACGCGCTTGAGGTCGGTTCGATGACCGGCCTGCAGAGCCTGGACCTGAGTCATACCCATCTGCGTAACTGGCCCGAGGGCGTGTTGTCATTGCCCAACCTGCGCCGTCTGGCCCTGAATCACAGTGGCATTACCGACATCCCTGCCGCAGCCTTGACCGGGCATGATCAGCTGTTGGCGGGAACCTCGCTGCAAGGTTGCCGGCTGAGCCCGCAAGCAGTGACGGCGGTGCGGGCATATGCGCAACGCACGTCATCCCTTAACCCGATGGCTATTGCGCCAGTGCACCTGTCGGCCGGACGAACCGGAGGCGATCCGGAATTCTTTCCGGATGAAGTATCGGAGCACCCGGACTTTTTATTGCCTTTGCATCTGGAGCCCGGCGAAGGTGATTTGCCCCGGACCGCAGCCTCCAGACTGCAGCGCCTTGATCCTCAGCTGGGTGATACGCAAGCCGTTGAACGGATCGACGCATGGCTTGCCCAGGGTATGACTGCCCTGGAAATTGAAGCCCGGCTGGTCGAGTGGCAGCAACAGCAGACGCAATTGATCAAGCATTTGAATGACTGGATCGATGTTCCGGCCGTTCGCAGTCGCCAGGGTTGGGTCAGCGCGGTAGACCGCCGCCGGGCGGCTGACCAGCTTCTGGAGTGCTGGCGAGCCACCTTGCGAGATGTTCCCGCGGCCGAGGGAGCACCGACCGATGCTGTGCTTGATTTCACCGGCCTGATCATCGGCGACTTGCCGGCCTTGCCGGTCACGTTCGAGCATATCGGTGCATTGGACCTTAGCGGTGTCGGGCTCACGGAAAGTTCGGACGCGTTCCTGCATTCGTTTCCGCGGTTGCGTAGCCTGACGCTCAATCGCAACGGCCTGGGCACTTTGCCTGAGGCTGTGGGGCAATGTGAACACCTCACCCGGTTGAGCGCCACGTATAACGATCTGCGTGCCAGTGATGAGTTGTCGCGCCAGTTGCGTTCGCTGAGGCATTTGCAATGGCTGGACTTGAGCGAGAACCGCATTGCCAGCTTTGATGTCACCGGTCTTGAGCAGTTGCAAGGGCTGAATCTGAGCAACAACAATCTTTGGGAATGGCCCCAGGGGGCATTGGAAGCGCCGGCGCTGACGACCCTCAACCTGAGTCGCAACCATATAGAGGCAATTCCTCCCGCTGCCTTGCTGCCTGAGCACGCTACCTTGATGGCCGGCACCAACATGACCGACAACGTCGATCTGGAACTGGAGGACATGTTACGACTGCAGCAGTACATGGAGGAAACGGGCGTTGGCTTGGGGTTTACCTCGCAAGAGATTGAACGACTGCTCGAAGGCTACGGGCCTGAATCGGGCGACAGTTTCGAGAGCTCTGATGAGGAGGTTCATCCCGACCATGAGACGCCGCAAGTACAAAAGGCGCGGTGGTTTGCCGGCGTGGCGGCAGACTCGGAAAAACACCAGATGTGGAGTGCCTTGATGGAGCAGGACACCACCCAGGACTTTGCATACATTCTCTCGCAACTCCAGCATGCCCGGGACTTTGTCGCCGATCGCGTGGACCTCACGCAGCGCGTCTGGCGTGTCCTTGAAGCCGCTTATGGCGATCAAGCGCTGAGCGAACGGTTAATGGTTCTGTCGAAGGCACTACGGAGTCGCGCGACCTGTGGTGACGGTCGGATACTGTTGTTCAACGAGCTGGAAATCGAGGTCTATGAGTTCAATGCCTTGAAGGCCATTGCCCCGGAACACAAAGGTCGCGAGCTGCTGAAACTGTCAAGAAACCTGTTCCGCCTGGCGCAGGTCGAGGAGATTGCCAAAACGCGTATCAGGCTCAGGCCCGCTATCGATCCTGCCGAGATTCGCCTGGCCTATCGAGTCGGCCTGGCTCAGCGTCTTGAATTGCCCAGCCAGCCCAAAGGCATGGTGTACGAGAGCTTGGCGCAGGTGACGCCAGCGGATCTGGACGAAGCGTACGCAATGATCCTCGCCGAGGAAAAGACGCCGGTGTTCATCGAGCAACTGACCGCGCGTAAATACTGGCGAGACTATCTGGAGGAGAAATACCCTGGGGAGATTACCAGGGTGCAACAGGATTTCCAGGACAAGGTCAGTGAGCTGGAGGATAAATATCCGGAGCTCAATACGGCCTACCTGCAGGAGGTGGACGCCCTGGATACCGTCAATAAAGCCAACCGCCTGCAACTGCTGACCACACTCAGCGAACGTGAGGTAGCCGAGTTGGGCGCACAGGCCTGATCTTCAGCCGGCAAAGCTCTGGAGTCAGCACAGGTCTGCCTCCAGAGCCCAAGGCTCTGATCAATCAGTTGTCATACCCAAGGTTGGGCGCCAGCCAGCGTTCGGTGACGCTCAATTCCTGACCTTTGCGCGACGTGTAGCTCTGCACCTGGTCCTTGTCGATCTTGCCCACGGCAAAATACTGCGCCTGCGGATGCGCGAAGTACCAACCGCTGACAGCCGCCGCCGGGAACATCGCATAGTGCTCGGTGAGGAACACACCGCTGCGGCCGGCGCGCATTTCACTGGCCTCAGGGTCGAGCAGGGCGAACAGGGTGCTTTTCTCGGTGTGATCCGGGCACGCCGGGTAGCCCGGGGCAGGGCGGATGCCGCTGTATTGCTCTTTGATCAACGCCTCGTTGTCGAGCGTCTCGTCCTTGGCGTAACCCCAGTACTCTTTACGCACCTGTTGGTGCAGCCACTCGGCGCAAGCCTCGGCCAGGCGGTCGGCGAGGGCCTTGACCATGATTGAATTGTAATCGTCGCCAGCGTCCTGGTAAGCCTTGGCCACCTCTTCGGCACCGATGCCGGCGGTGGTGATGAAACCGCCCACGTAGTCGGTGACTTCGCTGTCCTTGGGTGCGACAAAATCAGCTAAGGAGAAATTCGGCTTGCCGTCGGTCTTGATGATCTGTTGGCGCAAGTGATGCAGCTTGGCCAGGGGCTTGCCGTCATCGCCGTAAAGTTCGATGTCGTCGTCGCGTACCTGGTTGGCCGGCCAGAAGCCGAACACCGCTCGGGCGCTGATCAGCTTCTCGTCGATCAGTTTGGCGAGCATTTCCTGGGCATCGGCATACAACGCCGTAGCGGCTTCACCGACCACTTCATCCTGGAGGATACGCGGGAACTTGCCGGCCAGGTCCCAGGAAATGAAGAACGGCGTCCAGTCGATGTATTCGGCCAGGACTTTCAGGTCGATGTTGTCCAACACCTTGGCGCCGGTAAAGGTCGGCTTGACCGGCGTGTAGGTGCTCCAGTCGAACTGAGGTTTCTTGGCGATCGCCGCCGCGTAGCTCAGGCGTTCGGTACGGGCGCTGCGGTTGGCGGTGCGCTCGCGCACTTCGATGTATTCCTCGCGGGTTCTCTCGACGAAGCCGGCCTTCAGTTCCTTGGACAGCAACTGGGTCGCCACGCCGACAGCGCGAGAGGCGTCGGTGACATACACCACCGCATCGTTGCTGTACTTGGGTTCGATCTTCACCGCCGTGTGCGCCTTGGACGTGGTGGCGCCACCGATCATCAACGGCAGGTGGAAATCCTGGCGCTGCATCTCGCGGGCCACATGGACCATTTCATCCAGCGATGGCGTGATCAGGCCGGACAGGCCGATGATGTCGCACTTCTGCTCCTTGGCGACCTGCAGGATCTTCTCCGCCGGTACCATCACGCCTAGGTCGACGATGTCGTAGCCGTTACAGCCCAGCACCACGCCGACGATGTTCTTACCGATGTCGTGCACGTCACCCTTCACGGTGGCCATGAGGATCTTGCCCTTGGCTTCCGGCTTGTCGCCTTTTTCCAGTTCGATGAACGGGATCAGGTGCGCCACGGCTTGTTTCATCACCCGGGCGGATTTCACCACTTGCGGCAGGAACATCTTGCCGGCACCGAACAGGTCGCCGACGATGTTCATGCCGGACATCAGCGGCCCTTCGATCACTTCGATCGGGCGGGCGAAGGACTGGCGCGACTCTTCGGTGTCTTCGACGATGTGCGTGGTGATGCCCTTGACCAGCGCATGCTCCAGGCGCTTGTTGACGTCCCAGTTGCGCCACTCTTCGGTCTCGGCTTCCTTGACGCTGCCATCGCCCTTGTACTTGTCGGCGATGGCGAGCAGGGCGTCGGTGCCTTCAGGGGTGCGGTTGAGGATCACGTCTTCAACGGCGTCGCGCAGCTCGACAGGGATCTGGTCGTAGATTTCCAGCTGGCCGGCGTTGACGATGCCCATGGTCAGGCCCGCGCGGATCGCGTACAGCAGGAACACCGAGTGGATCGCCTCGCGCACCGGGTTGTTGCCGCGGAACGAGAACGACACGTTGGACACGCCGCCTGACGTCAATGCATAGGGCAGTTCGTCGCGGATGTAGGCGCAGGCGTTGATGAAGTCCACGGCGTAGTTGTTGTGTTCTTCGATGCCGGTGGCCACGGCAAAGATGTTCGGGTCGAAGATGATATCTTCCGGCGGGAAGCCGACGTCATTGACCAGGATGTCGTAGGAGCGTTTGCAGATCTCTTTCTTGCGCGCTTCGGTGTCGGCCTGGCCGGCTTCGTCGAAGGCCATCACTACCACGGCGGCGCCGTAGCGCTTGCACAGCTTGGCGTGGTGGATGAACTGCTCGACGCCTTCTTTCATGCTGATCGAGTTGACGATACCCTTGCCCTGGATGCACTTGAGACCGGCTTCGATCACTTCCCACTTGGAGGAGTCGATCATGATCGGTACGCGGGAGATGTCCGGTTCACCGGCAATCAGATTGAGGAAGGTCACCATGGCCTTCTTCGAATCAAGCATCCCTTCGTCCATGTTGATATCGATCACCTGGGCGCCGGCCTCAACCTGCTGCAGGGCGACTTCCAGGGCTTCGGTGTAGTTGTCTTCACGGATCAGGCGGGCAAACTTGGCCGAGCCGGTGATGTTGGTGCGCTCGCCGACGTTGACGAACAGCGAATTGCGATCGATGGTGAACGGCTCCAGGCCCGAGAGACGGCAGGCCTTGGGGATTTCCGGAATCTGGCGTGGCGCATAGCCAGCCACGGCCTTGGCGATGGCTTCGATGTGGCCCGGGGTGGTGCCGCAGCAACCGCCGACGATGTTGAGGAAGCCGCTTTGGGCGAATTCCTCGATGACCTTGGCGGTTTGCGCCGGCAGTTCGTCGTACTCGCCGAACTCGTTGGGCAGGCCGGCGTTCGGGTGCGCGGAAACGTGGGTGCCTGCCTTGTTCGACAGCTCTTCGAGGTACGGGCGCAGTTCGCTGGCGCCCAGGGCGCAGTTCAGGCCGACCGAGATCGGCTTGGCGTGGGCCACGGAGTTCCAGAACGCTTCGGTGGTCTGCCCGGACAGGGTGCGGCCGGAGGCGTCGGTGATGGTGCCGGAAATCATGATCGGCAATTCGATGCCCAGTTCTTCGAATACGCCCTGTACGGCAAAGATCGCGGCCTTGGCGTTGAGGGTGTCAAAGATGGTTTCGATCAGGATCAGGTCGGCGCCGCCCTCGATCAGGCCTTTGGTGGCCTCGGTGTAGTTTTCCACCAGTTCATCGAATGTCACGTTGCGGTAGCCCGGGTTGTTCACGTCCGGCGACAAGGAACAGGTGCGGCTGGTCGGGCCGAGTACGCCGGCAACGAAACGCGGCTTGTCCGGGTTCTCGGCTGTTTTGGCATCGGCGACCTTGCGCGCCAGGCGAGCGCCTTCTACGTTCAACTCGTAGGCCAGTTCTTCCATGCCGTAGTCGGCCATGGAAATCCGGGTGGCGTTGAAGGTGTTGGTTTCCAGGATGTCGGCACCGGCATCCAGATAGGCTTTCTCGATGCCACCAATGACGTCCGGGCGCGTCAGCACCAACAGGTCGTTGTTGCCTTTGACATCGCTCGGCCAGTCGGCGAAACGTTTGCCACGGTAATCCTGCTCTTCGAGCTTGTAGCTCTGGATCATCGTACCCATGCCGCCATCGAGAATCAGGATGCGCTCTTTGAGGGCGTGCTTGAGGGCTTGGAGGCGAACGCTGCGATCGGACATTGGGACTACTCGGAAAGACCATGACGAAGGGCCGGGATGATAGCAAACCTGTGCGCTTTTAGAGCATGTCCGGGTTTTTCATGAATATCGCTCATGTTGGTGTGGCGTCCAGCCCGGTAGAATCGCGGCGTTTTCTAAAGGATCGGGACTAGGGACATGTCGTATCGCGTCGTCATCGCCAGTGTGTTGATGTTTTTGAGCTGGGGCGCGTCCGCGCAAAGTCCCGCGATTTCCCCTGCAATCTCCTACACCCGCGATGTACAGCCAATCTTTACCGAAAAGTGCGTGGCCTGCCATGCCTGCAACGACGCCCCCTGTCAGCTCAATCTGGGCAGCGGCGAAGGTGCGGCACGTGGCGCGACGAAAGTCCCGGTGTACGACGGTGAACGAAGCCAGGCTGCTGCGCCGAGCCGACTGTTCTATGACGCGTTCGGCAAGCGGGCCTGGCAACAAAAAGGCTTCCAGTCGGTGCTCGACGCCCAGGGCAATCAGGCGGCATTGATGACGCGCATGCTTGAGCTGGGTCATACCAATCGCCTGCAACCCAATGCCAAATTGCCCGAGGACATCGTCCTGGGCCTCAATCGCAACAATATGTGCGCCTTGCCTGCCGAGTTCGACGGTTATGCCAGCGCGCATCCCAAGGAGGGCATGCCCTTGGCGGTCACCGGCCTGACCGACCAGCAATACCAGACGCTGCAACGCTGGCTGGCCTCGGGTGCGCCGATCGATGAACAGGCCCTGGTGCCCAGCGCGAAGGAAGCGTTGCAAGTGGTGCAGTGGGAGAACCTGCTCAACGCACCGGGCGCGCGACAGAGTCTGGTGGGGCGCTGGTTGTTCGAGCACTGGTTTCTCGCGCACCTCTATTTCAAGGACGGCGAGCCGGGGCATTTCTTCCAATGGGTGCGATCTCGCACGCCGACCGGCCAGCCCATCGACCTGATCAACACCCGTCGGCCGAACGACGACCCCGGCACTCAGGTGTATTACCGCTTGCGGCCGGTGCAGGGCGTGATCGTGCACAAGACGCACATCACTTATCCGTTGAGCGCGGCGAAGCTGGCCCGGGTCAAAAGCCTGTTTTACAACGGCAATTGGCAGGTCAACGCCTTGCCGGGCTACGGCCCGGAACGCCGGGCCAATCCGTTTACCACCTTCGAAGCGATCCCGGCCCAGGCGCGTTATCAATTCATGCTCGATAACGCCGAGTATTTTGTGCGCACCTTTATTCGCGGCCCTGTCTGCCGTGGGCAAATCGCGACCGATGTGATCCGCGACAACTTCTGGGCGTTGTTCCAGGCACCGGAACACGACCTCTACATCATCGACCCGAACTACCGCGGCCAGGCGACGCCGTTGCTGGCGATGCCGGGGCAGAACGACGACGTTGGCAGTGTCCTGAGCCTGTGGCACGACTACCGCGACAAGCGTAACGAATACGAAGCCCTGCGCCGGGACAGCTATGCCGATCTGCCGGCGCCGAGCTGGTCGAGCCTGTGGGCTGGCAACGACAACGCACTATTGAGCATTTTCCGCCATTTCGACAGCGCCGCGGTGACCAAGGGCCTGATGGGCGACGTACCACAGACGATGTGGTTGTTCGACTTCCCGCTGCTGGAGCGCACCTACTACCAGTTGGCGGTGAATTTCGACGTGTTCGGCAATGTTTCCCACCAGGCCCAGACGCGCTTGTATTTCGACCTGATCCGCAATGGCGCCGAGCAGAACTTCCTGCGCCTGATGCCGGCGGACTCCCGGGAGGGCTACCTCGACGATTGGTACCAGAACAGCGGGAAATTCAAGATGTGGCTGGACTATGAGGCCATCGATGACGACACGCCGACCGCACTGAAACTCGATGAGAAGGACCCCAAGCGCGACTTCGCCATGCAACTGTTGGCACGCTACGGCGAGCTGAACGCCACCCCTGATCCGATCAACCGCTGCGACGGCGCGTATTGCTCGCGGCCGAACATCGACCCGGCGCTGCAGGCCACCGAGCAGGCGTTGAGTCGCCTGGCCTCACGTCCGGCGGCAGGCCTGCGGGTCATCGATCAACTGCCGGAAGCGACCATGCTGCGCGTCGAAACGGCGAGTGGGCAGCGAGTGGTCTATAGCCTGCTGCGCAACCGGGCGCACAGCAACGTGGCGTTCCTGCTGGGTGAGTCGCTACGGTTTCAACCGGGGCTGGATACGCTCACCATTTTCCCGGGCGTACTCAGCAGTTACCCGAACTTCATGTTCAATATTGCCGCCGATCAGGTGCCTGAGTTCGTCGATGCGATGGAAAACGCCAAGGATGCCGAGCGCTTCGAGAAAATCGTCGAGCGCTGGGGAGTCCGCCGCAGTCATCCGCAGTTCTGGCAGTACTTCCATGACCTGAGCCGCTATATCCACGAAACCGAGCCGGTGGAAGAGGGCGTGCTGGACATGAATCGCTACGAGAACCTGTAATCACGCTTAACACCCGTAGGAGCTGCCGCAGGCTGCGATCTTTTGATCTTGAAAACCAGAATCAAAAGATCGCAG